>CACZPA010000249.1 GCA_902782895.1 uncultured Eubacteriales bacterium | reverse complement strand
GCGGTAAAGATCGCACCCTGATCCATGCCAGAGGCAGAAAGGATACTCGGGTTAACGGCCAGAATATACGCCATAGAAAGGAATGTCGTAAGTCCGGCAACGATCTCGGTCCTTGCTGTCGTGTTGTGTTCCTTGAGCTTAAAGAAGTCCTTCAAGAAATTCACGCTCCAATCTTAAATTAAAAATTCCGCGCCTGACTCTTGGATGATTCAGACAACAGGTAATTTAAGTATATCATTTCTTTAAGATTTGTCAATCGAAAATTCATAAATTATTCATATTTTATATGGCATTAAGCGGCTTTACAGTCAAGCGTTTTTTGTAAATTTGTCCGGAATAAATGCATTTTGCCCTTTTCTGTATTATAACGTACTTTTCGGGATCTGGCTATTGAAAAATAACGCAAAAAGGTATATTATCTTTAATTGCGGCTGCAGCCGAATACAGAGACGGTATAGATACAGAGAGATGGCACAGCCGGAGAGAAGAGGGGTATTATGCAGATTTCAAAGCTCATGGAGAGACAGAACAAGCCTGCCGGAAGATCCGGCCTGAACGGCAGCAATATGCTTTTCAGCCCGGCGGATCTGCGCAGACTGATCTATCCGCTGCTGATCGAGCAGACACTTGCGATTCTGGTCGGCATGCTCGACACGATGATGGTTTCTTCGGTAGGAGAGGCAGCCATTTCCGGAGTTTCCATTATAAATGAGATCAACGCGCTGATGATCAACCTCCTGGCCGCACTTGCGACAGGCGGCGCGGTTATCGTGTCCCAGTATCTCGGCGCGGACAATCGAGATCACGCGAATCTGTCCGCTTCACAGCTGATCATGACTGCGACAGGCGCTTCCATGATCCTGATGGTGATCTGCGAGATCTTTAACCGGCAGATCATCCAGATGATCTACGGCTCGATCGATGAAGAGGTCATGAGCGCGTCCGTGATCTATTTCCGGATTACGGCGGTATCCTTCCCCTTCCTGGCGGCCTATAACGGCTGCGCGGCCCTCTATCGCTCGATGCGCAAGACAAGTGTCACGATGTGGGTCTCCATGCTGATGAATATTATCAATCTGGTGGGCAACTATGTGGGCATTCATGTGCTGAAGATCGGCGTCGCGGGCGTTGCCTGGCCGACGCTGATCTCCCGCGCGGTCGCGGCGATCATCATGATGAATCTGGCCTTCAACAAGAAGAATCCGGTCTATCTGAACTGGAGGGGCATCTTCAGCTGGAACGGCGGCATCATCAAAGAAGTGCTTGGCATCGCGATTCCGAACGGTGTCGAGAACGGACTTTTCCAGCTGGGCCGCGTCATGGTCGCATCGATCATCACAACCTACGGCACAACGCAGATCGCGGCAAACGGAGTCGGCAACAACGCGGGCTCCATTGGTATGGTCTTCTGTTTTGCCATCAATATGGGGACAGTAACGGTAATCGGGCAGTGCGTCGGCGCGAACGAATACGATCAGGCCCGATATTATATGAGAAAACTGATCTTGATGAATACCTTCTTCACGGCGCTGCTCAACGTCCTGATCTGGATCTTCACGCCGCAGCTGGTCGGTATGTACAAGATTACGGAGGAAGGCGCGGAAATCGCGCGTACAATGATCCTCTGGCACTGCATCGCGACACCGCTCCTGCATCCGATGGCTTTCACGCTGCCGAACGGCCTGCGGGCGGCCGGCGACGCCAAATACACGATGATCGTCGGCGTTCTGTCGATGTTTGCCGCGCGGATCGGCGGCTCGTATGTGATGGGAACGCTTCTTGGCATGAAGGTTCTGGGGACATATCTCGCGATGTTCCTCGACTGGCTCGTCCGCATCGTCTTCTTCTCAATTCGTTATGAATCCAATAAATGGACAAAGTACCGCGTAGTGAAGGACTGAAGCATATAAAAAAGGACTCCAGAAGTCCTTTTTTTGTGCTGAAAACGCGTATGTGTCAGGCAGGGACAAAAAAAGAAATCGCCTTCCATCAGTAGAAAGCGATTCCCATGTCCTGTACGTTCTGATCGTATCAGCCGATAATGCGTACGTTTACAGCGCGCATCTTGCTGCTGTTCTTGGGATCAGTCTCAACGTCGAAGGAAACCTTCTGCTGCTCGTTGAGGGTCTTGTAGCCATCAACCAGAATAGAGGAGAAATGTACGAATACGTCATCTCCACCTTCGTCAGGAGAGATAAATCCATATCCCTTCTCCGGGTTGAACCACTTAACGGTACCAGTCTTCATGAGAACACCTCCTTACTAATATTGCCACTGTCTGTATTCATCAAAAAATCACATGTGTAAGCGATATGAAACCCGACTTACAAACATGTGAAATCAATGAAACATATGGATACACAAGAAATATACAATAAAAGCAATTGAAAGTCAATATGTAAAACAAAAATATTTTTCTGAAAAGAGCACCCGAGTTTACGATTGACGACCAGCTGTGTCAGCTGCCGAAAAGGCCTTGTTCAAAGGCTTTCGCGGCTTTTGCATGCCCTTTACAGGGCCTGTACGCGACCCTGTTTACGCGATTGGAAAAATGCTGCCGCAGGCGGACAGCTCTGCGAGCAGATCGGGACGGAAATCCGGATCCGCGGGATTCAGGCTGTTCACGACGACCCCATAGTAGCCGCCGCGGGATGTGGAATGCACGAAACGGTCTCCGCCAAGACTCATCGCGACATGCCCGGGGAAGAAGAAAAGATCGCCCTTTTGCATCTTTTCGCGGGGAATCGGATGCACGGCAAAGCCTGCCGGCATCTTCGCGTCACGGTAGATCAGAGCGCCGTTCAGCATATAGGACGTAAAGCAAAGTCCGGAACAGTCGATGCCAAGAGGGCTCCGGCCGCCCCAGCGGTACTGTGTGCCGAGATAGGAGAGGGCAGTCTGCGTGACTGCCTCCCGGAAAGCGCTTTCGTCAAGCTCGGAAATGGCGCGCGGCGCCTGATACGGCGCAAGGAAACGATATCGGATATATCCGGTGCGTCCGTCGAGGAGTCGTACGCTTATCCAGCCGGGCTTATCCGGCAGGGACAGAACAACAAGCCGTGAACCGCGGACCAGACTGATCAGAGCGGGGGCCGTGATGTCCGGCGCGGCAAGGATGTCGGCATAGGACTGTCCGAGACGCCAGCACGCGACGTCTTCCCAGGTTTGTGTAACGGAATCGGCCGCGATCAGATCACAGGCCGCGGCCCAGCCCTCATAATGATAATGAGTCCGGACGCGGCAGCGCCCCGAAGCGGGGTCTTCTTCCAGTATCCGGACCTTATCTCCGTAGAGAGCTTCGTCGGTCCTGCCTGCATCCTTTGCGGCACTTGCGTATAATGTCAGAACCGGAACGTTGACATAAGCTGATTTTACGGCATTATTCTTATTCATTTGCAAGGATCTTTCTGTACTCCTCCAGCTCCGCGTTATTGGCGTGCAGCAGGTGGCCGGGACGAATCTCGGTCACAAAAGGCTTATCGGTTTCGTAGTGATGCATGGACGGATCATAGACCTTAAGGACTTTATTGCGTTCATGTTCAGGATCGGGCATCGGAATTGCGGAGAGCAGCGCCTGCGTATAAGGATGCAGCGGATGCGCGAAAAGCTCTTCCGTCTCGGCAAGCTCAACGATGACGCCCTTGTGGATAACCGCGATCCGGTCGCAGATGAAACGCATGACGGACAGATCATGTGAGATAAACAGATAGGTCAGATTGCTCTCACGCTGCAGTTTGGCCATCAGGTTGAGGACCTGCGCGCGGATCGACATATCCAGCGCGGAGATCGGCTCGTCCGCGATGATGAATTCCGGATGCATGACCATCGCGCGAGCGATACCGATACGCTGCCGCTGTCCGCCGGAGAATTCGTGCGGGAAACGGCTTGCGAATTCGGGCAGCAGTCCTACGGAATTCAGCGCTTCGGAGACGATGCGCTCTTTTTCTTCTTTGGAGTATTTGTCCGGGAGGTTCAGCAGACCCTCTGAGACGATGTAGTCGACCTTGGCGCGCTCATTGAGGGACGCCATCGGATCCTGGAAAATCATCTGGATCTTGCGGGTGACCTCCGTATCGAGCTGGCGGGAGATCTTGCCGTTGATCTTCTGACCGTTGTACAGGATATCGCCGGTAGAAGGATAGATGCGGATGATCGCGCGGCCGATCGTCGTTTTGCCGGAACCGGACTCGCCGACGACGCCGAAGGTCTCGCCCTTGTAGATCTGGAAGCTGACATGGTCAACCGCCGTGAAAGGATGGCGGCGGGATCCGAACTGAACGGTCAGATCGCGCACATCGAGCAGGACTTCCTTTTTCGGATCAGTCATGGGAGGCTCTCCTTTCCGCTAATTTACGGATATATTCCGGAGGCTCGACCTTGGGAGCCCGCGGATCCAGCAGCCAGGTCCTGGCTTTGTGAGTCGGTGTTACATCGAAGAAAGGCGGCCGCTCGATATAATCGATCGTGAGGGCGTAGGGATTGCGCGGCGCGAAAGCGTCCCCGACGATATTCTCATGCAGACGGGGCGGAGTGCCGGAGATCGAATACAGATCTTCGCCTTTTACGCCAAGCTGCGGGAGCGAGCTCAGCAGCGCCCAGGTATAAGGATGCTTGGGGTCGTAGAAAAGCTCTTCGCAGGTCGCAACCTCGATGATGTCGCCGGCGTACATGACTGCGATACGGTCCGCGATATTCGCGACAACGCCCAGATCATGCGTGATATAGATGGTCGTCAGGTGGTATTTTTTCTGCAGGTCACGGATCAGGTTCAGAATCTGTGCCTGAATCGTTACGTCAAGGGCCGTTGTCGGCTCATCGCAGATCAGAAGCCGCGGGTTGCAGGCTAGAGCGATCGCGATAACAACGCGCTGCCGCATGCCGCCGGAGAATTCGTGCGGATACTGCTTGGCGCGGCGTTCGGGATCCTGGATTCCGACGTCGGTAAGCAGCTCGATGGCGCGCTTGTGGGCTTCTTCCTTGCTGACCTGATTGTGCAGAAGGACGGTCTCCATAATCTGGGAACCGATCGTATTCAGCGGATTCAGAGAGGTCATCGGGTCCTGCATGACCATCGCGATCTGGCGGCCGCGGATACGCAGCCAGTCTTTTTCCGTCTTAAAGGTCGCGAGATCGACGATATCATCCGGATTCTCGTCGCTCATCCGGAACCAGATATGACCGCTCTCGAGGAAACCGTTCGCGTCGAGCAGACCGAGGAAGGTCTTGGTAAAGACGGATTTACCGGAGCCGGACTCGCCGACGATCGCAAGGCTCTCGCCTTTGTGGATGTCCAGACTGACCCCGCGGATCGCGTGCAGAATCTCGCCGCGCAGGCGGAACTTTACATTCATGTCTTCTACGGAAAGAATTACGTTAGGATCCATGCCGCGCCTCCTTATACATGATTCTTGGGGTCAGCGGAATCCGAGAACGAATTGCCGATGACATAGAATGAAATCGTAATGATCGAGACGATCAGCGTCGGGAAGATCAGCTGGTAACGCAGGCTCGGGCTCATCATCAGGGTACGGCCGACGTTGACCAGATTGCCGAGGGAAGGAATTTCGATCGGTAGGCCCAGTCCGATATAGGATACAAAAACCTCGCTTCCGATCGCGCCGGGGATGGCAAGCGCCATACGCAGCATGATAACGGAAACCAGATACGGCAGCAGGTTTTTGAAGATAATACGGTGAACCGGAGTGCCCAGGCATCGGGAGGCCAGATTGTAATCGCGGTCGCGGATCATCAGAATCTGGTTGCGGATGAAAAGCGCCATGCCCAGCCAGTTTGTGATGCTCATCGCGAAGATCATCGTGATGACGCCGCGCTTCATGATATAGGAGAGCAGGATCAGAACGATGGTCGACGGAACATTATCAAAGATATTATACAGTTCGGTGAAGAAGAAATCGAGCTTACGGACGTATCCCCAGAGGACGCCGATCGCGATGCCGATGATGGCCTGCACGATCGCGACGGAGAAACCGATCAGAAGGGAGGTACGGGTTCCGGCCCAGAGACGGCTCCAGAGGTCCTGTCCGGCGTTATTTGTGCCGAACCAGTGTTCCGCGCTGGGGCCCTGATTGGAGAGCGCGATGCCGCCTTCCTGGAAGAAGATCTCGTTCGGAGAGGCCTGTCCGGGCAGCAGCGGCTGGATAAACGTGAAGAGCAGCAGGAGCAGCATGACGATCAGCAGCGCGACCGCGACCTTGCGGTGCATGAAGGTGCGGAAGGTGGAGCGCCAGTACGAGTAGTCGGTATAACCGATTCGCTCCGCGTCGTCCGGATTCTGCGCGGCGAAGGAGAAGAGCTCTTTTTCCGACAGGTTTTTCAGCTTACGGTCTGCATTGGAGAATTTAGACATCAGCGGGCACCTTCTTTCTTGGCAAAGGAGATCCGAGGATCGACCAATGTCATCAGAATGTCGCCGAGAATCATACCCAGGATACTGATCGAGGCGTAGATAATGACAAGCGCCTGTACCAGGGAATTATCCTGCGCCTGAATGGCGGATACGAGCAGTCCTCCCATGCCGGGAATCGAGTAGAGGGACTCGACGTAGATCGAGCCGACCAGTGTCAGCAGCAGAGAAGACGGAATATATTGCACAAGCGGAACAAACGCGTTCCGGAAGACATGTTTCATCATCAGGTCCCTGGAGCCGACGCCTTTGGCGACGGCGAGGCGGACGTAGTCCTTATTCATCTCGTCGACCATGTAACGGCGCAGCCACATCGCGTAATAAGCGATATCTCCAAGGGAAAGGGAAATAACGGGAAGGATCCAGGTCCGCGGATTGTCGCGGGAGAAGAGCATGCTGATTCCGAAAATATCCGTGCCGTACATCTGAATGAACAGATAGTAGACGGCGGAAGGAACAGCTTCGATAAAGACGATAAAGATCGTGCCGAGATGATCCGGCCATTTATTCTTACGGCGGGCCATCCAGGCGCCGAGCGGAATACCGAAAAGCAGGGAAATGATCATAGACGCAACACCGAATGCCACGGACAGCGGGAATTTGGTCCGCAGGATCTCCGTGATCGGGACGCCGACGCGATAACGGTTGGAGACGCCGAGGTCTCCCTGCAGCAGTTTGCCGTAGAAACGGGCCAGCTGCGTCGGAAGTGGGTCATTCAGACCCAGAAGCTCCAGTTCACGCTCGATTTTACCGGGCGTCATTTTGTCGTAATTGTTGAAGTACCCTTCGGCGGGCATGAGGCGCAGCAGAGAGAATACGATTGTAATCACGATAAAGAGCGTGAGGAAGGACCTCGCGACTCGCTTGATCAGATATTTGGCCATATAGCAGCGCCCCTTTCAATAGTACAGTATAAACAATAGTACGACGTAAAGCGGAAAACGAAGGGGGCAGCACCGGAGCGCTGCCCCCGCTAAAGGTCAGTCAGTTATCCTGCGTTAAGCAGGTCGGTCAGATTCGGAACGGTTTCCGTCGGAATATCAGTTGCCGGCAGCTTGTGCGCGGTCCTTCTGCCACTGCGCATACGCAGCGTTGAATTCTTCCGTGTTGAGAGGCTTGTCCATGATGTGCTGATATTTGTAACGAAGGGTGATAACACCATACGGCGCGTAACCGGCTTCGAACGGATTCAGATAAGAAGCGGTGTAACCGCCGCTGACATCGAACGGAATGATGAGCGCGTGCTCGATCAGAACAGCTTCCGCCGCAGCCAGAGCCTCGTAACGGGCCGTCATATCGTCGGTGCCGAGCGCGTTAGCGGCTTCGCACTTCTCCAGGAACTCGGCAACGATTGCCTGCGTCTCCGGATCTTCGGACTTGTAATAGAAGGTATAGGTGTTGTCTCCGCTGAAAGGTCCGCCTACCAGGTAGGTGTAAGGATCAGCGTAGTCGCAGCCCCAGTTGGTCTTCAGCATAGCGAACTGGCCTTTACGGCGTACTTCGGACAGGAAGTTCTTGGTCGGTCCCTGATTTACGATAATGTCGATGTAATCGGTTCCCAGAAGGCCTTCCAGCTGCTGCTGTACATACATGCATTCCGCATCCCAGTCGGAAACGTTCGGATTATAAGGAAGGAGGATCTTGACCGGGAAGGTCGCACCCTTGTCGGTCAGCTCTTTAATAGCCTTTTCCTTGTACTCAAGAGCCAGATCTTCGTTGAAGTATACGTCCTTGGTCGTTGCCGGATCGTTGACGTACAGATCCTGGAATACCTGATAATCGACGTAGTCGCTGCCGCCGGATACGCAGAAGTCGCGCGGCGTAACGGTATTCTGGATCATGACCTCGGCGTTGTTCTCATCGGAAATCTTGATGGCGCCGATACGGTTCAGACCGTAGAAGATGGACTTACGGAAGTTTTCGCTGTTAACGGCGATCAGCCAGTTGTCCGGCTCATATTCCGCGTCAAACTGAGGAGCAAAGTCGAAGCTGAAGAAGTAGGAGTAGTCAGGCTGGATGCGCTCCGGATGGACGTAATCCTTCTTCTCGGGATCAGCCATCCAGCTCTTGGCCATCGTGCTGGTGATGTTGGCCTCATCCAGCTCACCGCGGAGATACATCTCGGGAGCAATGGTGTCAGCCTCTTTGTTATAGGTGCTCTGGATCTCCTTGATGAATACGTTGTCCGCGTCCCAGTATGTCGGGTTCTTGGTCATGACGTATTTCTCGGAAGGAGAATACTCGCTCATGTAGTAGCTGCCGCAGTACCACAGCTTGGTGTAGTCAACACCGTCAAGCGCTTCGGAGAAAACGGACCAGTCGTCCGGTGTCCAGCTGGCGCGGTTCGCGAAATCCGGATAGAAAGCCGTCAGGCAGTCCGCGGAGATCGGCATGAAGCATCCGTAGGTCGTGCAGCTCAGGAAATACGGGCAGGGCTTGTTGAGCGTGAACTTCAGGGTTGTGTCGTCAACGGCCTCAACACCGACCATGTCGAAGGTGATGCCTTCTTCCTGTTCCAGAAGCTCATGAGCGTTGAGAATGCGCGCTTCCTCATACATATACGCGGTATCGGTATAGAAGTTGAGGGCGTATTCCGCAGCGGTGACGAAATCGGCGGCCTTCAGCTTGCCGACCTCTTTGCCGGTGTAGTCCAGCCACTTGATATCATCGCGCAGGGTGAAGGTCCAGGTCAGCTGATCATCGGAAACTTCCCATTTGGTAGCTACCGCTTCCTTAATATTGCCGAGAGGATCATACTCGATCAGACAGTCCTGTGTATTTGCCGCAAGGGACATGTCATAGGTGTTACCAGTGTTCAGATAGTTGAGAGTCTCAACATCGGATGAGTGCAGTGTACGGAAAACCGTCTTCTCGGTAGAAGAAGATTTGCCGCCATTGTTCTGGCATCCGGCGAGCACGCCGCAGGCAAGAACCGCAGCGAGCACGATCGCCAATAACTTTTTCATGGTTATCCTCCTTTTATTATGTTTCTATGCCGTATACTATACTCTTTTTTGCTGGGAACGTCAAGACTTTTGTCAGAATTTGCAATTTTTTGGACAGATTAATTCATTTTGCCGATTCGGCCAGATCGCGGGAGATTTCCTGAATGCACCTTTCAAAAGCGGGGACATCCGTCTGTTCGGCCAGGAAACAGACAATGAAGGGCTTTTCTGTATAAATGATACCGCAGTCGTGCGTGATGCCATCGTCTTCGCCGGTTTTGTGAGCGATCGGAATACCGTGCAGCCAGAACGGAATCTTGCCGTTCAGACGCTGATTCCGGAGGATCTGCAGCATCTTTTCTGAATAAGGAAGCTCGCCTTCTTGCATTTTTCGCAGGAGAAGGGCGATATCGTAAGCCGTGACGGTGTTCTCGATGCCGCGTGCGGAAGCTTCGCTGTCGAAAAGCAGCCGGCGCAGGGTAATCCCCTGACAGCCAAGCATGCGCATTCTGCGGTTGACGTTGTCCATACCGACCCGCTTGATCAGCAGATTGGTCGCTGTATTGTCACTGAGAATGATCATCAAAGTTGCAAGATCGAGGGCGGAAACATGCAACCCCGTATGCATATAATTCAGAGCGCCGCAGGAGGGCAGCTTATCCTCCTGGCGGATCACGAATTCCTCATCCGGGAAAAGCGTCCCTTCCTGCATCTGCTCAAAAAACTCTACCAGTATCGGGATTTTGATCACGCTTGCCGCGACGATCGGCTCATATTCCTGAAAACCGGCCGAGCTGCCATCTGTAAGATCCTTATAATAAAAACCGACGTGTCCGGGCTGCTGCGCTATTCTTTCAAGGGCAGCCTCAACCTGGGGCGAAACACTCATTGCTATGACTTCCTTTCTGAAGATGATACAAGTATCCCCGCCGCATGTCTTGCGACGGGGACGGATGTCTGAACTCAATCGCTGAAAAACTTCTTATCCCAGCCGCGATCAGGCCTGCTTTTACAATATAGGAGACTTTGGAGGAAGAATTCAATTTACGCCAGCGAGCCCATCGGATCCCACGGTTCGAGTTCCTTCGGCTCACTCTCGTAAGCCTCGAGCTCTTCCTTTGTCAGATATTTGCGGTTCACGACGACCTGATACGTATATTCATCGAACCAGTTGTCGTTCATGACGTAGTAACCGTCGACGCCTGCATCCTTGCCCCAGCTGTTCTCCACACGCCAGCGCTCCGGAGTGCCGTCATCCTTCAGGTTAACGCCGGTCAGAACCATTGCGTGCGTCATCAGACTCTGGCCGTAGTCAAGCCGCTCCGCCTTGTCGAGTTTCCACGTCGTGTCAAAAAGCTCATCGGTCTTCAGCACATTCATATCCATGATGCCGCCGTCCCGCGCGGAGAAAGCACCGACATCGCAGCCGAACCAGACCGGTGCGCCGTCCTGCATCTGCGCGATCGCGACCCGTTTGAGGACGTCGATCGGTACGTTCAGATAACGGACGGGACGTCCGCCGCGTACATTTCCGAGGAATTTGACCGTATAGGAATGATAGTACGGCTTATCGGCGGTCGGGGCGTTGATCAGGCTGACATAGTCACGCAGATCCATTCCGACGTACTTTTTATAGAACTCCTGCGGGGTGATTCCGGCATCGCGGATGAACTTGTCGTCCTTGTCTCTGACCTCAAAGTCAAAGACCTCCGGCGGTTCGCCCAGGCAGATGCAGAGCATCCGGTAGATCGTCGTAAGCATCGCGTCCTTCTGGGTGCGCAGCGCCTCGATGGAAGCGCCGTTGTGGTATGCGGAGCGCAGCGCGCAGGCATATTCGCGGAGCTTCAGCGTCATCCAGCTGACCATCTCGCGTGTAGCGGAGGAGCTGACAGTCTCGGGCATTGCGTCTTTCGGAACAACACCGTACTTATCGACGAGCGCACAGAGCATATCCCACTGTCCGCCGTCTCCGAGCGGAGAGGAGAGCAGCCAGGCGATCAGCCGGCCTTCGGTGGGCTCGTCAAGCGTTTCCAGAATGCTCTCCAGGAAGTAGTTGGATTTCTCCAGCTTGTCATAGAAAAGCGTATAGTTCTGGGACAGCTCGAAGGTCTTGAGGTTCAGCTTCTGCATGATCTCATAGCGCATCGTGTTGAGCGCGGCGAACATCCAGCAGCGTCCGCTGGACTTCTGATTGGTGATGTCGCCCTGATGGATCAGTACGGAATACTCCTGACGGTCCTGTCTGCCGGCCAGATAGTTCATCGCGGACTTATTGACACCGTTGTTGACAACGGCCCGCATGGCGACCACATGCTCCGGCCTGGACAGAAAATCTTCCTTAAATGAGTAGAGCTCCTGAGCGGTGATGGTTTCTTTCATGGATTGTCCTCTTTTCTGTTGATGTTGCGATTGATATTGCGATTGATGTTGCGTTTATCGTTTAATGATCTGCAGATATTTCAGAATGGAGTAAATGATGCCGAGCGTAATATATACGTCGACGATCCAGCGGATGATCCGGATGATCAGGATCGGATGGAAGATCCCGAGAACGAAATGGATCAAGGCCGCGCCGACGATGTAGATCGCGAGCACGATCAGCAGCGACTGGATCAGCGTCGGACGGATATAGGCGCTGACAGGGAAGTACCTGTCAAGTTCTTTGGAAGAAGGAATTTTCATGAGAAAGGTCTCCTTTCTTAATATAGATGATGAAATTCCGCGGAAGCGGCGGCCGGACCGTGCTGCTTCCGCGGAACCGTCAGATCAGACCGCGATCAGAATCAGACTGCAGCGTCGTTTCCGATCAGGAACGCTGCGGATACTTGCCCTCGGCCGCGATTCTCTTGTTCAGCTCGGACAGATACAGCTCTTCATCGACAGGGAGGTCAACAGGCTGTCCCAGCCAGGAAGACAGCTGGATCGCGTTGGCGATCATAACGCCGTTGATACCGTCCTGTCCGCGGGCGACCATCGGAGTGCCCTCCAGGATATGGCCGGCAAAATCGCGCAGAACCTTGGCGTGACCGGTTTTGGCAAGCTCTTCTCTCGTGAACTCGATCGTCTCTTCGCTCTTGATGAAATGCTCTCTCTGCTCCGGAGACATCATGGCGAGACGGGCGCCCATCGCGTTGCCTTCTTCTTTATTGATCTCCTGCTCGGTCATCTGCAGGCGGGTTACACGAGCGGTTCTGGAGCCGTCGACGATGATCTTGCCGCCGTCGAGAAGAATCTCGAAACGGTCCGTTCCCAGAAAGTCATGCGTGCAGGTGATGAAAACGCCTGTCGCGCCGTCACCGTAATCGAAGACCGCGTTCGCGTCGTCCTCGGTCGCGATGGCACGCTGATAGCCGTTCGTATCGATTGAGAAAACTCTCTTGGGCATGCCGCAGATCCACTGCATCAGGTCGATCTGATGAGGAGCCTGGTTGACAAGGACGCCGCCGCCTTCGCCGCCCCAGGTCGCGCGCCAGTCGCTGGAGTTGTAATAAGCCTGTTTGCGGTACCAGGTCGTGATGAGCCAGTTAGCGCGGCGCAGCTTGCCCATTTCGCCGGACTGTACGAGATCATGGATCTTGATGTACAGCGGGTTGGTTCTCTGGTTGAACATCATACCGAAAGTCAGCTCCGGATGCGCGTCCGCACAGGCGTTCATCGCTTTGACCTGCTTGACGTATACACCGGCGGGCTTATCGGAGAGCGCGTGCACACCGTGCTCCAGCGCGAAGATGACAACGTCCGGATGGAAGTAATGCGGGAGCGTTGTAACGACAGCATCCACATTACCGGAGAGGATCATTTCCTTATAATCCTCATATACCGGAATGTCGGGGAAAACTTTCTTGGCAAGTTCTCTTTTGGCCGGATCTACATCACAGATCGCTGCCAGAACCATGTTCGGAACCTGCGGACCGGACGGAGCGCCGGGACGATTGGGGCGAGGACGTACGGATACACCCGTGATAAGTCCCGCGTAGTTCGTTCCCTGGTTACCGAAACCGACGATACCCATTCTTACTACATTAGCCATGTGAAACACTCCTTTATTTTATGTATTTTGTGAAACCGAAAGAAAAAGAGAAAGATAATCAGAAGTCCGGACGGATGGACTGTACAAGCGGCTTGAGGCCGCGTCCGGGATGCTCCTGCTGATGATAGATCTGTCCGTCGTAAGCCGGCAGATCGTTGCCCTCCACGAGGACGGGGCCGTTTGGCGTGATCGCGACGTCCCAGCCGACATAACCCATGCCGGGCAGCACGCGCGCGGCCTTTTTGCAGAGCTCGATCGCTTCCGCAAAATAAGGCACCTTGAAGCCGATGAAAGATACGCCCGTGTCCGGGTGATCGTCGTGATAGAGACCGGTCTTATCGGAAAGCGCGGGCTTGCGGATAATGCCGTCCTCGCAGACCAGCGTGGACAGACCGCCGCTCGTCGTGTTATCGATATGCGCGCCGCCGCGTCCGGTGCGGATGAAGTGGTACAGGACATGCGGCTTGCCTTCCGGATCAAGCAGCGTCACGATGCGGATCGTGTTGACGGAATCCGGGTACAGACGGCTCATCTCAGGATGCTGCGTGATCGCTTCCTCCACGAGCAGGAAACCGTTCTCCTTCCATTCCTTATACAGATCGGCTGCTGCCGCCTCCGTCAGATCGGCGGGCACTTCATAGCGGCGCACCTGCAGGCCTCCGAAGCTGTCCGGATTCTTGATGAAGACGACCGGGTGCTTCTGCAGAAACGGGTAGAGCGCCTCGGCCTCGTTCTTCTCGAGGTTCAGGACCTCGCGGCCCAGATAATCGCGGAAAGCCTCCGTAAAATCCAGCTTGTTCTGGAAATAGTGGATCGTGTCGGGGCTGTTGACCATGCGGCACAGCTTCCAGTTGTCATTCATCGTGAAAAACGTCCGGCGGTCCTTGGCCTTCGGAATATGAATGAAACCGAAGATGTGGTAATCAAAGAATCCGACGTGATAGGCCGGGATGCAGTAGAGCATATCCAGCAGAATCAGGAATTTGGGGAGCTTGGTCTCCTTCTTTACATCGTCCAGATAAGTCGTCATCCGTTTCAGGCTGAAGCCCTTCAGACGGCGGAAAAACAGTGAAACATCAAGCTTTGCCATGCCAGCAAAATCTCCTTTTACTTAATAATAGACTGCCCATAAGGATACCATTTTTCACGGTTGCTGTCAATGAGCGGTCAGAGCCGGCGGGACCGGGCTTGTCGGCTGCGGCGGAGCAGCTTATCAGCTGCCGCGGCGCCGGGCTGCAGTGCCGAGCGCGAGACCAGACTGCAGGTCGGGCTTAAGACTCGCAGGCCTTTTTGACTGCGTCGATCACGATCTGCAGGGCTTTGATGCGGGCGTATTTTTTGTCGACGGATTCCAGAATATACCACGGAGCAAAATCAGTGCTGGTCTTCTGCAGCATCTCGTTGATCGCGACCTCGTACGCGTCCCATTTCTCGCGGTTGCGCCAGTCCTCGTCCGTGATCTTCCACTGTTTCTCCGGCGTGTTCTGCCGCTCGGTGAAACGCGCCAGCTGCGTATCTTTGTCGATCTGCACCCAGAACTTGATGACGACCATTCCGCCGTCGGTCAGCTCCTTCTCGAACTCGTTCATTTCGTTATAGGCGCGCTGCCAGTCGTTCTCGGAGCAGAAGCCCTCGAGCCTCTCGACCATGACGCGGCCGTACCAGGTGCGGTCGAAGATCGCGATATGCCCGGTCTTGGGCAGTCTCGTCCAGAAACGCCACAGGAAATGACGCGCCTTTTCATGCGGCTCGGGGCTCGCGATCGGCAGAACCTCGTATCCGCGCGGGTCGAGCGCTTCGGCGATCCGCTTGATATTGCCGCCCTTGCCGGCAGCGTCCCAGCCTTCATAGCAGATGACTACCGGAATCTTCTTGCGGTACAGCTTGTAATGCAGCTGCCGCAGCTCATCCTGCAGTTTGTCGAGCTTTTCTTTATACTCTTCGTCGGTCAGAACCTTGTCGTCGAGCGAAATGTCCGCGAGCTTAGGCATCGGGACCAGACGGAAAGGATTCTGCAGGATCGGAACCGCCAGCGAGTGGTTCTTGAGAGCGGTATCGATGCCCTGATTCAGGAAACGCAGGACCTGCAGCTCCACGTTGCGGCTGTTGTCCGCGCCGATGATATACCACGGTGCCGTGGGATTGTTCGTATCCTCCAGATAGCGGTCGTAGACGTCCAGATATTCGTCGTAATGTTTGTTCTGATAGAGGTCCGCCTTGCTTACGCGCCAGCTCGTATCCTTATCCGCAAGCAGCTCGTCAAAACGCTTCTTCTGCTGTTTTTTAGAGATATGCAGGAAGAATTTGAGGATCAGATAGCCGTTGTCGTGGAGAGAACGTTCGGTCCGGTTGATGCTCGCGATTCTCTTCTTGTACTCGGACTCGGGCAGATCGCCCTTGACCGCGCCGTTCGTGACCTCCTCCATCCAGTAGGAGTCGTAGAACGTGAATTTGCCGGACTCCGGAATCTCCATCAGATAACGGCGGAGGAAGGGATAGCGTTTCTCCTCGTCGGTCGGGTCCGCGATCGTCTTGACCTTGAAGAAACGAGGGTCGATATTGTTGATGACTTTGCCGATGACGCTGCCCTTGCCGGACGCACCCCAGCCCTCAAAAATGACCATGACGGGAAGCTTGGCTTCCTTCAGCTTCATCTGATAGCCGAAAAGACGCTCCCGCTCGATCTTGATCTCTGCCTTTAATTCTTCTTTGTCCGGGACTGCCGGATTGATGTACTCCTTCAGCATGATACTGTCCTTTCTGTGCGGCATATGGAGACCGCTTGAATTAGGTTGTGATAACAGATATTGGTAGCTTAATTGTAACAGGAAGAGAGCCTCCTGTCAATGGATTCTGCATCCGATATTCTGTGTCCGAGGGGGATTCTCTGAAGCACGGGTACGAGAGAAAAAGAGTAAAGGTCAAAATCAAAATGGGTGACGGTCAAATCCACGGACGAGTTTGCAATCGCATTTTGGGTGATACCGAAATCCAGTTCCTTTTCGGAAAAACAAAAACCCTCCCGGATAGGGGAGGGGAGAACTAACGGTATTTCTTTATAAACCAGTTTTAAGTACCGCTTGCCAATTTCGCTTGTTATTGAGAAACCGTATGACGGTTACTTTATGCGAATCTTCAGAGATTCTGTAGAAAGCCAAATAGTTCTTGATAACAACAAAGCCTATTCCGGCAGCTTTTAAAACCGGATCATCGACAAGTGCGTGCTTTTTGGGGAAGGAAGATAATTCCCCAATCTTCTGTGTAATTTCATCATAAAGCGAATCTGCAGCAGAAGGATTCAACAGAGTGAACTCGCTGTAATTCATAGCATTCTCTATATCCTTCACCGCAACCTGCGCAACACGGACATCATAAATCATTTGCGACGCCGCTCCTTAATTCCAGCCATTGCTTCGGCAAAGGGGACGGTGTTGCCCGATCGGAGATCTTCAAGGCCCTCTTGCAGAAGGCCATAGAGTTCAAATCGAGCAAGTAACTCTTCATAAGCCTCAATACTAAGCACAGCAAGATCACCTTTACCATTTTTTGTTATAAACACCGGTTCTCCGTACTGATGGCAAAAAGATGAAATGTCATTGTAGCTGTTGCGGAGATCCGCACTTGATCTAATGTTTGGCAATTCCATCGCCTCCTTATATGAGATAACAAAATTATACACAAATTTTGTTATATTGTCAAGGAACGGATGGGAAACGAAATCTATTTATTTGATAGGGCAATCCAGTACGTACAACCTCCTGCTTGAAGTAATCAATGGTTGGAACGTCCAGATTTATAGTTACTGCCTTTTTAAGACGTTTCGCATATGGATTGGAGCGTGGATTGAGTTTGGCAATATCGTATTCAGATTTCATTCAGGTTTCCTCTCTAAAGCAGATAACTGATCACGTCTGTTATAGATAACATCAATCACAAAAACTTTCTTGGCTGTGTCATCGATTTGATAGTAGGCCATAAAGTTCTGCGTAAGCAATCTTCGAACGCCTTTTGAATGCCAAGGTTCGGATGCAATAGGCTTAATTCTTCCAGGCAGCAGACTCAAGGAATCAAGATCGTCGCGAATTGCTTTTACGTAAGCAACTGCTGTTTCAGGAACAAGTAAATCTTTGGCGATATAGTCAAAAAGATCTTCCAACCTTTGAATTGCAAATGGCGTTAGGATGACTTCATAGGAATCCATTAACGATATTTCCTTTCAAGTTCATCAAAGACTTCTTTTGCGGGACGGCCTTCTCCACGCATTGCCTGAGCATAACCAATACTCAATTCTGCGTTGAGTTCATCTTCTGACAGTTCGTCAGCAGCTTTGGGAGGTTGAGGAATTGAGATAGAGAAGGGAATACCTTTCTGGAAAATGATTTGTCTATAAAGAGCGTTGATTAAGACTGAAACAGGAATGCCAAGGCTTTGCAGGATGAATTCAGCTTTTTCCTTTACATCATATTCTACTCTGGCACTTACAGTTGCGTCTTTCATAGCTAACACCACCTTTCATTGCTATCATACTACAACGTACTGCGGATTGCAATACAAAACAAGAGTTCCGCTTTCGCAGGACCCTCTGAAAGGAGAAAGAACAATGACTACTGGCTTTACTTAACCGCCCTGTACTCGCTGCACACATAGACGGTCTCATAAATTGCTTCATGATGCACCGTCTCCTCATGTGTCTCAGCAGCATTCGTTAGTGATGTAAATGGACGTGTGTATTTCAATACAAATTATCTTAAATCTGGATATACTTGTCCATATGAGGTAACAGGAAATCTCTTGACATACGGGCCGCTTTGCGGGTATCCTTACAGAAGAGAGTCTGATCGATTCCAGTGTATTAACGGAGGTCCCTATGTACGAAAATCTCAAGAAATATGTGCAGGATAATCTGTTCCGCATGCAACGTGAGCCGGAAGGCATCCTGAAATATCCGTATATCGTGCCCGGTTCCAGGCAGTACGCGGTGACGCTGTGGGACTGGGATTCCTGGTGGACTTCGGTCGCGATGGGCCAGGCAGAGCTCGACGCGGGGGAGAAGGGGCGTTATCTCGCATACGAAGAGGGTTGTGTGCTGAATTTCCTCGATCATATGAGTCCGGACGGCAAGATCCCGATTACGCTCTCCAACAGGCCTTTTGGAAATCCGGAGGAAGCGGCTTATTATGCGGGCAATAATCACAAACCGGTGCTCGCGCAGATGGCTGCCTATCTCGTCCGCTGCTCCGGCGAGGACGCGTGGATTCTCACGCATCTGGCGGAACTGGACACGTTTGTCTCCTGGTTTGTAAAGTGCTCCACGCATGAGGAGACAGGTCTCGCTTACTGGGTCAATGATTACGCCGTAGGCGTGGATAACGAGCCGGTGGTCTTCTTCCGCCCGGAGAAAAGCTGCGGCTCTCTGTATCTGAACAGCCTGCTGTACCGGGAAGAGCTTGCGATGAGTTATCTGTGCGGACGCGCCGGAGACGCCGAGCGCGCGGCTTATTGGAAAGAAACCGCGGAGAGGCTGGCGGCGAACGTCCGCAACTGGTGCTGGGATGATCGGGACGAAAGCTTCTATTCCGTGGATCTGAATCTGATGCCGGTGGATACGACAGGGACAAGATATCTCCACAAGAACGCCCCTCGATCCTGGCCGTGCCTGCTGATGCGTTATGACACGTGGACGGATTTCCTGCCGATGTGGGCGGGGATCGCTGCACCGGAGCAGGCCCGCAAAATGCTCAAAAAGCTGTTCAATCCGGGGAGCTTTCTTGGCAATTACGGGATCCGCACGTTGTCCGCGCAGGAGAGAATGTACAATATGGCGGTTACCAATAATCCCTCCAACTGGCTGGGCCCGGTGTGGGGCGTGTCCAACTACATGGTATTTTCCGGGCTTGTGCGCTATGGATTTGATAAAGAAGCGCGCGACATTGCTGAACGCTCGGTGAAGCTTTTCGCCGCAGATGTGGAGAATACCGGGACACTGCATGAATACTACAACCCGGATACGGGCGAGGGTATCCGCACACCTGACTTCCAGAACTGGAACTGCCTTGTTCTGAACATGCTGGCCTTTCTGGAGGGCAGAGAGCGCGTGGAGGAATTCTGAATTGTCGGAATCTGTCTGTTTTATTACTTGCCAGAGATCTGCTTTTGTTATATAATGGCGCTGCAACAGAGGTTTCAACCTCCAATTGCAGAAGAGAATGCGGAAGAGGAGGCTTTACATGAGACATTATCTGAACCCGTTTGACTTCAGCGTGGATGAGACTTACCGTATCCTGCGGCTTGCGGAGGAGATCCGGAAGGATCCTGCCCGATATGCACACGCCGCGGAGGGTAAGAAGCTCGCCACGCTTTTTTATGAGCCGAGCACACGGACCCGCCTGAGCTTTGAGGCCGCGATGCTTAACCTCGGCGGGCGGACGCTTGGTTTTCCGTCCGCGAATGTCAGCTCTGTGTCCAAAGGCGAGAGCGTCGCGGACACGATCCGTGTGATTTCCTGCTACGCGGATATCGCGGCAATGCGGCATCCCAAGGAAGGCGCGGCGTTCGTAGCGGCGCGGTACAGCGGAATTCCGCTCATCAACGCCGGTGACGGAGGACATCAGCATCCGACGCAGACTCTGACGGATCTGCTGACGATTCTGTCCCTGAAAGGACGCCTGAATCATCTGACGATCGGCCTCTGCGGCGACCTCAAATTCGGCCGTACGGTCCATTCGCTGATCAGCGCGATGTCCCGTTATGAAGGGATTCGCTTCATTCTGATCAGTCCGGACGCGCTCAAGGTCCCGCCCTATGTCATTCAGGACGTGATCGAACCCGCACAGATTCCCTATGAGGAGACGACGGATCTGGAGACCGCGCTGCCCAAGCTCGACATCCTGTACATGACCCGTGTGCAGCAGGAGCGTTTCGCCAGCGAAGAGGAGTATCTGAGACTCAAGGACAGTTATATTCTGGACGCGGAGAAAATGAAACTCGCCCCGGAGGATATGTATATCCTGCATCCGCTGCCCCGTGTGAATGAAATCGCGGTGGAGGTGGACGCGGATCCCCGCGCGAAGTATTTCTATCAGGCACAGTGCGG
>CACZPA010000248.1 GCA_902782895.1 uncultured Eubacteriales bacterium | reverse complement strand
TCACCAATTGATCAAAAGTGACGTAGAATGGAGGATGCATCAATGCATGAACGTGGCAGCGCAGTGCGTGCTGTGCGTACGAACGTATCAGGAATCGGCGAGCGATGAGTGTATCTCTCGTATCCTCAAGTTTGCGACCATAGGCCAATGTAGAACTATGCAGCTTTACAGTTCATCTGCACCTGAACCGGCGGATAGCCCATACTCACGGCCGCATCCCGCGCCGGCAGAGCCGGTCTCCCCCATCACCGGTCGGGATGGGAGGAAACAAATTCTTCGAACACCGAGGCGAAGCTGTCGTTCACGTCGAAAGGCGCCTCGTACCCGACATCGGTGTTGATCAGAGCCTGATCGAGCGCCGCGGACACCTCGTCCGCCTTCTTGTGCAGCTGATTCGCGTATTTGCGGATCCGCAGGCGGTCGAAATGGATCGTGGTGACTTTCTTCAGGTCGCATTTATAGGCGACCTGATTGCCGTCGGCGTTGAAACGGTAGCCCGTACCGCCGCCCGCGATCGTGATCTCGGAAGACCGCAGATCGCCCATATGAGCAAATATCGCCGCAAGCAGCTGACGTGTACGGTTCAGACCCGTTTCACTGTCAATGTGGACGTCCAGCTGCGCCTTGGCTGCATGAATCGCGTCAGCGAGCTTCTCCTGCTCTTCAAGCAGATACAGCAGGAATTCACACATACGTGTAATCTGATCCGCGTATTCGGAATCAGGCGTTTCCATGACGACTTCATTCTCGACTTCAGGCATAATCTTCTTTCGCAGCGTGGTGCGTTCTACTTTCAGGACATTGCGGTCGTCGGACACAATATCCTCAGCTGTCCGGAACAGATCCTGCAGACGGTTCTGGAAACGGAATGCTTCTTTGAGATTCATCTTAATCCCTCCTTGTTTTTTCACTGTCGGGATTATAACATGTGCCATAACGGCTGTCATTCAACTGTCAGATGAATTCCCGCGGAAATCCGGCCGCCGTGAACTCTTACATCTTGATCTCTTCGATGTGGTAGATATACTCCAACGTAGACAGTGCTTCGATGATCTCCGCATGGGTTTTATACTGCTTCAGATCTTTATTCTGAATACTCAGCGCGATTGTATAGACACTTAAGCCGGATCCGGTATAAGCGGTGTTGAACTCGATATCATCGATGATCAGACCAAGCTTGCGGATCACCGTGATGAAATCCTTGAGATAACTGCTGTTTGTCAGCTCCAGATGGATCTCAAAATGATTGGAGTGATCCTTTAGCGAGATCTCCAGCGCCGGAAAAACGGACAGAACGCAGTATACCGCTACAAAGCCGAAGCACATGATCGTATAAAAGCCCGCGCCGCTGGCCAGCCCGATCAGTCCCATGCTCCAGAGCGCGGCTGTCGTAGTCAGTCCTTTGATCTGACTGCGGGAGCTGAAAAGGATCGAATGAATACTGATGATGGACGCTGCGATGATCGCCGCTCCGGAGAGCACGAAAAGCGGCTGTCCCATCTGAACGGCCAGGAACTGGTCTAAAAGCATGGTCAGCGTTGTAGTCAAAGACACCAGAATAAAGGTGCGCAGACCGGCCGAGTGCCTTTTGCTGGAGCGTTCCCAGCCGATGACTGCAGACAGAAGAACAGACAGTGTGATCCGCAGAAGAATCGTATACCAATGAAGCTCCGTGGACCATGGTCCCAGAAGGGACGCGATCGGATCATAAATCGTCATTTTTCCTTACCTCCAGAACATAGATTGAGGTCTGCGCCTCTGCATCGCGGCAAACTGCTCTTCCGCCGCTTCCGTAAATGCCGCTTCGTCTTCGTTCACCGCGTGCTGCGGTATTGTATTCTGTATCGCGTGAATGCGTTCGATCAGGAGCTCCAACGTCGTCTTCGGAACCGGAGAAGGCGCAAGTGCTTCTTCCGGCACTACATCCTCCAGCTTATTGGAATAAGAATGCGAAAGGAATAACGCGAGCTTGGCGCATCCGGGGCCGACCAGCTCATACAGAATGCTCGAAGAAAGAATGATTGTCTGCAGCGCGTTCCCGGCTTCACCGCCCAGAACACGCGCACCCATCGCGGCCAGTCCGATCGCTACACCCGCCTGCGGGATCAAGGCAAGCCCGAGATAACGGCGTGTCGCCGGAGGTTTTCCGACCCAGAGGCAGCCAAGCCAGGCACCGAGATATTTTCCCAGGATTCGGACAAAGAAATACAGGATACCGATCACGATCAGCGGAATCCGGCCGAGCTGCCCCGCCGGCCGCAGCAATGCATTCAGATCAAAGCTGATGCCGGAGCGGACAAAGAACAACAGCAGAATAGGCGGGCTGAAGTAGTTCAGCTGTTTGAAAAGCTTGTCATCATCCGTCAGATTGATATAGAGTGTGGACATGGACATGCATCCGAGAAGCGGCGAGACATCCAGCGCCGTGCAGATCCCGCAGAATGTCAGCAGCATTGCCAGAGCAATAATCAGGCGGTTATCCGTTGTATGTTTGCGGCCCAGCAGGAGCTTAAGCAGCCAGCCAAAGCCCGCTCCCAGCACCAGAACCAGCATGTTTTTGAGCAGCGGGATCAGGATATTCATCACATGGAAGCTTTCTCCGGACAGGGATGCCAGTGCGATCGAGATCGCGATGCTGTATGCAACGAGGCCGACGATGTCGTCAAGCGCCACGATCTGCAGCAGCGTGTCCACGAAATCGCCTTTTGAACCGGTCTGTCGGATCGTCATCATCGTGGAGGCCGGAGCGGTCGCTGCGGCCAGCGCCGCGAGCACGATGGAAAAAGCGAGCGACAGATGCAGTATCCCATAAGTCAGAATAAAGATAAGAACAGATGCCAGACAGGCTTCCAGTACCGTAATAATCACAACACGCAAGCCGTTCTTACGCAGCGTTCCGAAGCGGAAGAATTCTCCGGTGCTGAACGCGATGAAGGCCAGAGCGATATCCGGCAGGAAATCCGTATGTTCTATAAAAGAATGTGGAATCTGATTCAGGCAGAACGGTCCCAGCAAAATACCTGTCACGATATAAGCGGTGACGTTGGGCAGACGCAGGCGTTTGGTTATTCTTGTCACCAGAAATCCGCCGATCAGCATCAACGATAAAGATATAATGGCAATAGCGGAAGGGGATTCCACCCCTAACAGCTGATATAAGGGCTGCATAGCACATCTTCCTTCCCGGTAAATTGTTTTGCTGGACTTGCTTTTATAATGCTAACATATTATAATAAGGCGGTAATAAAAGCAAATTATGTTTTGTTTTGGTTCCCTAAATTTATATAATAGGAGGCCGCTATGCTGGATACAAAACTGGAAACCCTGCTGGAAGTGGCGGAGACCCGCAATTATACCCGCGCAGCTGAGAAGCTGAATCTGACACAGCCGGCGGTAAGCCACCATATCAGCCAGCTGGAAAAAGAACTGAACGCGAAGCTTTTCTTGCGGAATAAAGGCGAGCTGCGCCTCACGGCTGAAGGCGAAATCGCGCTGCGTTACGCGCGCCGGCTTAAGGCTCTGCAGGACCGCCTGATGGAGGAGATCAAAGACGAACACCGCCGTCATACGCATCTGCGGATCGGCATCACCCATACCGCGGAGAGCAATATCATCACAGAAGTCCTGGCTCAGTACAGCAATCTTCACTCACAGATCAGTATTAGCATCATAACGGATACCATAAAAAATCTTTATGATATGATGGAGAATTATGAGCTTGACATTGCCATTGTGGAGGGTCGGCGGCAGAATGATCAGCTCAACTACCTGATGCTGGATACGGATTATCTGGTCTGCGTACTTTGTAACGAGAATCCTCTGGCCTCCCATTCCATGATCACATTGGGTGAATTAAAAAAAGAGCAGATGATCCTCCGCTCTGCCGCTTCCGCCACACGTCAGCAGTTCGAGGCGACGCTCACCAGCTGCAATGAAGATATCGAGGATTTCAACATCATGCTTGAAGTGGATAATATCTCCACGATTAAAGATCTGATCCGTAAAGGCCTCGGCGTATCGATCCTGCCTCGCAGCGCCTGTATGGACGAGCTCCGCAAGGGCAAAATCACGGTCCTGCCCATCGAAAACCTGAGCATGATGCGGGAAACCAATATTGTTTATCATAAAGATTACACGCAGATCCGGATTCTGCAGGAAATCGTCCAGCTCTACCGCGAGACGGTCAGCTGACCGGATAATGAGCCGCCGTCAGCCGCCGACGCTTATCTACGGGCACTTGTCCGTATGTACTTTCCGCAAAAGAACACCCCTGTGAAGACTTTTTTTCGTCTCCACAGGGGTGTTTTTGATGTTCCGGATATTCTTCGAATGAATTCAGTTTATGCCGTATATCTCGCTGCCGATCCGCTCGTGGATCATCTCGAGATCCGGTACCAGGACCATCATCTCATCGATGATCGCGTCATAGTATTCGTCGTTTCCGGGGAAGCGAAGCTGCTTGATGGACTGTACACCCATGAAATCACTTCCGATCGAGAGGAGTCTGGCCGCGTCCATATCCGTATAGACAAGATCAAGCACCTTATTGGCCACGCTGAGAAGCTCGCCGGAGCTCAGGTTGTGATATTTCTCAAAAATCGCGTTCAGCACGGTCCTCTGACGGCTGGTCCGGGAGAAATCGCTGTCGATCTTACGGATCCTCGCGTATTTGAGCGCGTCGGCACCGTCCAGATGATATGTCCCGCTGCCGCTGTAACCGATCACCCATGCCTCCGCGTCGGTCAGTGTGATATCCACTCCGCCTAAGGCGTCGATAACAGCCGGGAAGCTCTCAAAATCAACGAGCACGTGTCCGTCGATCTTAACGCCGAAGTTCAGCAGGTAAGTCTTGTCCATGAGATCCGTCCCGCCGAACGCATACGCCGCGTTCAGCTTATTGGGGCTGTATCCGTCCGCGATTTGCACATACATATCCCGCATGAAGGACGTCATCGTTACTTCCTTGGTCGTCTTGTTCAGAGAGAAAAGCAGCATCGCGTCCGAGCGTCCCACATAACTGCCGGTATCGATACCGATGAACATGATATTGATGATATTTGAATCCTCATAGACCCATTCATCATCCACCTTATCTTCCGAAATCACGTCCGGCCATGAGATATCGCTACCCTCGACATAGACTGCCGACCCGGGATCCACGATACTGTCTTTTTCAAAATTCTCCTCCACGGAATTGGAACCTCCGGGAAGCAGCTTATTGATATCCTTGATCCCGTTCAGCCGGAAATAAATATATCCGATCCCGGCAAGGGCAATGATCACAAAACACAAAAGAATCGATAAGATCACGATCGCAGCCGTAGCTCCGCCCGATCTCTTCTTTGGCTTAGCCATAAGAAACTCCTTTTCCAAAAAAAGAATCGTGCATTTCAAGGAATAATTATATATGATTTGCGGTCAAAATGCAACACCCGATTTATATTGCTGTTGCATTTTCCGGCAAGTCTGCTATAATGGTACTTGTTCTATTAATAAGACAGCTTATGATTTTAAACCATTATATTGAGCCGTTTTCCGCTCATAGAAAGGAATATCCGTGGCACTCCATCATTCCAGAACAACCGATCTGACCGAAGGCAATCCGTATCGTCTGATCATTTCTTTCGCGCTGCCGATCCTGCTGGGGCAGGTCTTCCAGAACCTGTACAACAGCGTCGACTCCATCATTGTCGGCAATTATGTCGGCAAGACCGCCCTGGCCGCCGTATCCTCCTGTTCGGATATCTCGATGCTGCTGACCGGCTTCTTCACCGGCTTCTCGACAGGATCCGGCGTCCTCTTCGCCCGGTATTTCGGAGCGAAAAACTACGACGATCTGCACGGCGCGATCCATACCGCTCTGGCCTTTGCCTTTGCGATCGGTGTCGTATTAGCGCTTGGCGGAGTACTCCTGACGCCAGTTCTCCTGAAGATCGTTGCCTGCCCGGAGGATGTGTTAAAGGAAGCTACCGACTATCTGCGGATCTATCTGATCGGAATCCTTTTCACGGCTATCTATAATGTCGCTTCCGGCGTGCTGCGCGCTGTAGGCGATTCCCGCAGCCCCCTGTACTATCTGATCATTACTAGTATCGTCAATATCCTTCTGGACACGCTTTTCGTCGCCGTATTCAAGATGGGCGTTATCGGAGCCGCTGCTGCGACGATTCTGTCCCAGCTGCTCTCCTGCTTCCTGATCTTCCGCAATATGCTGCGGACCAAGGACGTCTACAGGTTCATTCCGCGAGATCTGAAGATTCAGAAGAAGTATCTCGGTCAGATCATCGATCTGGGAATCCCCGCCGCGATCCAGTCCAGTCTGATCTCGATTTCCAATCTGTTCGTCCAGCGTTATATCAACCTGTTCGGCTCTTCCGCGATGGCCGGTGTCGGCGCCGCGAAGAAAATCGACAAATTCATCGGCATTATTTCCCAGTCCATCGGACTGGCTGCCACGACTTACGCAAGCCAGAACCTTGGCGCGAAGAAAACAGACCGCGCTCTTGGCACCGTCCGTGTCTGCATGCTGCTCTCCCTTTCTTCCATTGTTCTGTTAGGCGTTCCGGTCTACATCTTCGCACCTGCTTCGATCCGGATCTTCACATCGGACGCGGACGCGATCCAGTACGGTGTCGCGATGATCCACGTTATCCTTCCGCTCTATGTGTTCCAGTCCGCAAACGCGATCTTCGCCAATGTTGTCCGCGGTTTCGGCAAGTCCCGTCAGGTCATGCTCTTCTCGATCTTCGGAATGATCGTCTGCCGGCAGGTTTTCCTCGGCATTACGATGTCACTCTGGCATGATATCCGCTTTGTCTATGTAGGATTCCCCGTCGGCTGGGGCTTTGCGGCCCTCTTCGTGATCATCTATTACTACAGGATGATCGG
>CACZPA010000247.1 GCA_902782895.1 uncultured Eubacteriales bacterium | reverse complement strand
GGCCGTCGGCCGGCTCTGCACGGACTGCAGGCGGCATACGGCGTTCGGATGGGACTCGTTTTCTACCCGCAGCTGCTTGCTCAGATTCCGACACGGGAAAGCTGCGACGAGGGATTCCGCCATTTTGACGCGGCAATATGGGAAAAAGACATGCGCCGCGCCTTTGGCAATCAGGCGGATGCCTTGATCAAGCAGGCCGACGTGGAAGGCCGCAACACAGAAAAAGCCCAGCGTGAGCGTTCACAGAGAGCCATTGAAAACTGGCCTCTGATCGCGCGTACACTGGGCGAAGTTGCTTCTTCTGCCGATCTGATTACGAATGCGCTTGACCGTCTGGAAATCCCGCAGACGCATGAGCCTGAGCTGCTCGGCTACACAAAGCAGGAAGCTCTGGACGCGTTCTTCCACAGCCGTGATCTCCGCGCGCGGTATATTTCTTCCTCCCTCGCATGGGATCTCGGCATTCTCGATACGATACGTTTTCCGGGGCTTAACTGATCCCCGATGTCAAGCAGATTTCCGGGAACTGCCGGACTTCCGGGATCTCCCGGATTTCCAAAAACTTATTCAGACAGATCTGCTGTCAGCTGTGACAGGAGCTGGTACGGGAAAGAACCGTCCAGCTTCTTTTTCTTTAAGAGCTTCAGCAGACGGAGCGCGGCACGCTCCTCCTGACGGCAGCGCATTGCCGCTTCCGAATCGCGCACGGCCGTGATCTTGCCGCTGTCGCCGGGCTCCAGATAATGCGTCAAAGTCTTCGGGACCGGAATCCCGTTTGCATTCAGCAGCTTAGCCGCTTCCGCATTGCCTTTGTACAACGTCTCCAGACGTGACATCGCGCGGGCATTTTCCGCGATCAGGGAGCTGTTAACCTTCTTGAGATTGGGATGCAGGTTCAGGAACCGCGCGTACGGCTCAGCCAGTGCCTGCATTTCTTCCGTAAAAAGCTGCCGTCCGGTCTGCAGTTCATAATCGTAGATGCGCTCGCGGAAACGCTGGAATGTTCTCTCGCTGACAGGCTGCTCTTTATAGCTCGTGGTATGCAGCGCGTACTGGAAACGGATGTCACAGTACATCGTCTCGACCAGATCCGCGTCGCTGAAGCCGAACTGATCCTTTAAGATCAGTCCTCCGACCGTAACGTTGATCGGAGCATTGGATGTGCCCTTTCCCAGATCATACAGCACGGAGAAACGCTTCTCGTCAATGCAGGGGAATACAATCTCCGCGAAATCTCTGGCCCAGGATTTATCTACGATCTTCTGCACCTGAGCGGGCAGCGCCAGATACCGGTCCTCAAAAGAGATCTGCTGACCCGGATTGTCCTGAAATGACATATGTATTCCTCCCCTCTGACTGTTTTTTTACTTAGATTCAACCGAACAGAGTACGCCAGGTAACAGGCCCGACCTCTCCGTCTTCATACAGGCCCTTCGCCTTCTGGAAAGCCCGTACCTGTGCTTCTGTCTGCGCGCCGAAGAATCCATCGGCCGGTCCGACGCTGTATCCCAGCTTATTCAGCTGTTCCTGCAGAATCTTAACATATTCGGCATTACCGGATCCTCTGACAAGATACGGATAGGAAGTTGTATCGACTGAAGTGGTCTGGGCAGGTTGTGTCTGCGCCGGAGTCTCCGTCGTCTGCGCGGGCGTTGTCGTGGCCGGCGTGGTTGCTGCCGGTGCCGCGGAAGAAGCTGTCCCGTCCGCGTAAAGAGCCTTCCAGGTCTTCTGTCCGACTTCTCCGTCTACATACAGGCCCTTCGCCTTCTGGAATTCCTGAACCTGTGCCATCGTCTGATTCCCGAAGTATCCGTCCGCGGGTCCTACGTTATAGCCAAGCTTATTCAGCTGTTCCTGCAGCAGCTTGACATAATCCGCATTGCCGGAGCCAAACGCGACCAGATACGGGTACGAAGAAACGTCTACGGTCGTCTGCTGTGCAGGCGTTTCCGGCTTGGCATCCGTCTCTCCGGCTCCGGAACCATTGCCTTCCGAACGGAACAGAGCTGCCCATGTTACCGGTCCGACATAGCCATCGATAACAAGCTTCTGGTCACGCTGATATTTGATGACCTGCAGATAGGTCTGATCGCCGAAATATCCGTCCACCGGACCTACGTTATATCCAAGCTCGTTCAGTTTGGTCTGCAGCTTGGAAACATATTCCGCAACGCCGTATTTGCCGCGGTAGATCGTCGGGTAGGAAGCATAGTCCTCAACCTGAACCGGCTGGGTTGATTCGGGTTTGCTTTCTTCCGCGGGTGCGGAGGCCGTACCCTGCGCAAACAGCGCGGTCCATGTCTTCTGTCCGACAATTCCGTCGACATACAGATGATTATCGGTCTGGAACTGTTTTACCATCTGATCTGTGAGCGCGCCGAAATAGCCGTCTGCCACTTCGATATCATATCCAAGCTTGAGCAGCTGTTTCTGCAGGATCAGAACGTAATCATAGACGCCCGTCTTATAACGGTAGACACGCGGATATCCGCTTACATCGACGGTCTGGGTCGTCTCTGCCGCAGGTTTAGTGGTCTCCTCCGGCTTGGAGGATTCTGCCTTAGAGGACTCTTCGGCTTTGGAAGACTCTGCCTTAGAGGATTCCTCCTGCTTGGAGGAATTCGCGACAGACATTCCGGCTTCATATCCTGCCGGAGCCTCCGTCGTATAGTTGTAGACAAACCAGCCCTCTTTGCCTTTATAAGTGGTCTTGGCCCATGTATATTTGGAATCGCTCTGCTTCGCGGTTACCAGAACGACCGTCTCATACGGGATCGTACCGATAATCTCATTGGATGTACCCGCTCCGGCACGCATATTCACGCCTGCCGAAGTACTGATCACGCGCAGTTCGGAAATCTCTTCCGGTTTGGAAGACTCTGCTTTAGAGGACTCCTCCGGTTTAGCGGATTCCGCCTTGGAGGATTCTTCTTTAGAAGATTCCGCCTTGGAAGATTCTGCCTTGGAGGATTCTTCAACCGTGAAGGATGTTTCCGGAACAGAAGAGCTCTGGGCCGCGGAGGAATCGTTCCCGCTCGGCGTGGTTCTGTCCGGTGCCTGAGATTCTTCTGTTGTCAGAGATTGTCCGGGGACAGAACCTGTCGGCGCCGCCTCTGTATAATCGTATACAAACCAGCCTTCTACGCCATTATAGGTTGTCTTGCCCCAGGTATACTGCGCGCCGTCCGCGGTCTCGGTAACCGCAACGACCATATTGCCGGGGATCCAGGTCATTACATCGTATTTGGTATCCGGTCCGTACCGCAGATTCACTCCGTTATTGGCGGTAATTACACGGTTTTCCGGTGTTGTGAGCGTTGTTGTCGGGGGATCCGGGGTCAGGGAAGGATTCGACAGGCAGACCGCGTAGTTCAGAATACACCAGGCCGTCGTGCCGGCATAGGTGATTTTGCCCCACAGATAGCCCTCTGCCTCGACCGTCTCGGTTACATCGATCTCAGCGCCGGAACGGATCGTTACCCATCTGCCGGCACTGGTAGAAGGACTGTAGCGGGCGTTGACCGCCGAATAGATCTTCCACCGCTCTCCGGGAGTATGGCTCCTGCCCTCATAAGGCTCACCGACATAGATGTATCCGCAGAAACGATAGGTGCCGCCATACAGATAGTTGGAGCTGTCCGCTTTGATCGTACGCACACGGAACATCGTCCCGTGCCAGGAGGATTCCGAAAGAATGACATTGTCGCCCTCAATCGCCTCGACAAAAGCTACATGTCCGGTATCCTGGTTCCACTGATCCCAGACAGCGATCGAGCCGACCTTGGGCTCCTGGCCGAATTCATAAGCCTGCCAGTTGATATTGTCGGTCCACCACTCACCGGCGTTATACTTACTGAGCGAAGGACGCTGCTGGTAATACTCATACGCACGTCCCCATGCATAGGCAGTGCAGTTCGGCATGCCGTATCCACTGGCTTCATAGATATTGCTGCGGCTGAAATAGAACGGATTGGAAGAAGCCGGCTCCTGATAGCGCGGCAGCTTGGTCCCGAAATACTGCGAGTCCGCCGTATTGACAGCGGCGGCTTTAAGCGCCGGATCCTCCGCTTCGGACGAATTGCCTGAAGAATTGCCGGAAGACTCCTCCACCGCCAGAACAACGCCTGATGGAAGAACGGCCTCCCATGCAAGCATCGCGGAAAGCATTACTGCCAGTATCCTGGATAATTTCTTCATATCTATACTCACCTTTTCTCTGCTATGCGACAGCAGTCTGTAAAACTCTCTCCCGATCCGAGGAATCCACTTCCTGTGCGGCAGATCGCCCGGAACACAACATATTGTTCATTATATGCCGACATCATACCATGGATAGATTATGCTGTCAATACTTTCCACTGTTTTCTTAAAATAATTTTAATAATTGTGTAATAATTTGTCTGTGGAAACGGGTCCTCTGTGACGACAAAAAAACAGCCTGCAATGCAGACTGTCTTATAAAGCTGCCAGCCAGAATCGAACTGGCGACCTCCGCCTTACCAAGGCGACGCTCTACCGGCTGAGCCATGGCAGCTTTTCGAACGAACAATGGCAGTATAACATACACATCTGTAAAAGTCAAGAAGAATTTACAGGCTTTTGCAGGAATGTCATCTGCCATTGTTGTGAGCCATGTTGTATGAATTAGTCCTCGCTCTTGACCTTCACATCCGGAGAGACCGGTTTGAAAGAGCTCTTGAGCGCAACCGTGCGGTTGATCACAAGATGATCGGCCGTGGTATCCACCGGATCGATGTGGAAGTATCCGTTGCGTACGAACTGGAAGGTTTCGCCGGCATCCGCGTTCTTGATGAACGGCTCAACATAGGCTTCCTTAACGATCTCCAGGGAATCCGGATTCAGGACATAATCCTCTGCCTCCGGATCATATACGAAAAGATGATCATACAGACGGATCTCCGCAGGTACAGCCGTCGCGGCCGATACCCAGTGAATCGTTCCTTTGACCTTGCGTGTATCGCAGTTGCCGCCGCGTGTAAGCGGATCATAGGTGCAGTGCACGACAGACGGTTTGCCGTCGGCGTCCTTCTCCACGCCGGTGCAGGTAACGAAATACGCGCCCATCAGCCGGACCTCGCGTCCCGGAGTCAGACGGAAGAATTTGGGAACCGGCACCTCCAGGAAGTCCTCCTGCTCGATATAAAGCTCTTTGCTGAACGGAACCTCACGGCTGCCCATCTCCGGATTCTCCGGATTGTTGCTGACCGTGAACATCTCGGTCTGTCCGTCCGGATAGTTATCGATCACAACCTTCAAGGGATGTACAACGCCCATGATACGGTTGACCTTAAGCTTGAGGTCCTCGCGGATGCAGTGCTCCAGATAGGAGTAATCGATGACGGAGCCGCGCGCCTTGGCCACGCCTGTGCTGGAGATGAAGGTCTTGATCGTCTCCGGCGTATAGCCGCGTCTGCGCAGTCCGGCAAGCGTAGGCATCCGGGGATCGTCCCAGCCGGTAACGGAACCGTTCTCAACCAGCGCGCGCAGCTTACGTTTGCTGGTAACGACATTTGTCAGCTCCATGCGGGCAAACTCGATCTGGCGCGGCGGATTCGGGAAGCATCCGGCTTTCTCGATAAACCAGTTATACAGCGGACGGTGGTCTTCATACTCGAAGCTGCACAGGGAATGCGTTACGCCTTCCAGCGCGTCCGACAGCGGATGCGCGAAATCGTACATCGGATAGATGCACCATTTATCGCCTGTGCGGTGATGCGTCACATAATTGATGCGGTAGATCGCGGGATCACGCATATTGATGTTGGGCGAAGCCATATCGATCTTGGCGCGCAGGACATGCGATCCCTTCTCGAACTCGCCAGCCCGCATCCGGCGGAACAGATCCAGATTCTCCTCCACACTGCGGTCTCTCCACGGAGAATTCTTGCCCGGCTCGGTCAGCGTACCGCGGTACTCCTTCATCTGCTCCGGCGTCAGATCGTCAACATACGCAAGGCCTTTGCGGATCAGATCCTCCGCGAATTCATACAGCTGGTCATAATACTCGGAAGCATAATAAACATGATCCCACTGGAATCCCATCCAGCGGATGTCGTCGAGAATCGAATCGACATACTCTGTGTCTTCCTTACTGGGATTGGTATCGTCAAAACGAAGATTGCATTTGCCGCCGTACTTCTCCGCCGTGCCGAAATCGATGCACATGGCCTTGATGTGTCCGATATGCATGTATCCGTTGGGCTCGGGCGGGAAACGCGTCTGTACATGGTCGTATACACGATCCTCCAGGTCCTTGTTGATCTCCCTCTCGATAAAGTTATCCGCTTCCGGAATCTGTGTATTTGTCTTAATCTCCTCCAAAGCAGAAGCCTCCTTCACTGTATGAATATTACCCGCGATATGGGCTTAAGTATATCACAAAAAAGCTTTATTGAAAAGAACTGTTTTTTTCGATTCTCTTGCCGCGGCGCAGGATGACGACCTCGCTGTCCGCGACCGCTTTGTCCATCGCGTTCTCCACGTCGGTGAGCAATTCTTCGCTCTTCTCGATCCGCGCAAGCTTGGGCCTTGTTACGGGATGTTTGGCGACGAAGATCGTGCAGCAGTCCTCATACGGCAGGATCGATGTCTCAAATGTGTCGATCTTATGTGCGATATCGATGATTTCCTGCTTGTCGAAACCGATCAGCGGGCGGAATACCGGCATCGTGCAGACAGCATCCGTGCAGACAAGGCTCTGCAGCGTCTGGCTCGCGACCTGCCCGAGATCCTCTCCCGTAATCAGGGCTTCAGCGCCCTCCCGACGGGCGATCTTCTCCGCGATCCGCATCATCAGGCGGCGCATGATGATCGTGATCTCATCCTCCGGACAATGGTCGTAGATATCGAGCTCGATGTCGGTAAAAGGCACGACGTACAGGCGGATATTGCCCGTATATTCGCTCAGGCGGCGCGCCAGCTCGATGACTTTTTCCTTCGCGCGGTCCGAGGTATAGGGATGCGCGTGAAAATATACAGCGCACAGGCTGACGCCGCGCTTGGACATCATCCAGCCCGCGACCGGCGAATCGATTCCGCCCGAAAGCAGCAGCGCGGCCTTGTTATCCTCTGAAACCGGCATGCCGCCCGGCCCTGGAATCGTATGCGAATACACATAGACACGGCTGCGCAGTTCGATCATGATCCTCGCCTCCGGCTTGTGCACGTCGACCGTCCACTCCGGGAAAGCATCCAGGATCCGCGAGCCCATCTCTGTCGCAAGCTCGATCGAATTCAGCGGATAGGTCTTGTCGGAACGGCGACAGTCTACCTTGAAAGACTGATGCTTCACACTGCCGTATTCCTCCCGCAGGAACTCGATCGTATGCTCCGCGATGCTGTCGAGGCTGTTGTCCTTGAAGATCGTAACCGGGCAGATTCCGACCACGCCGAAAACCTTCTGCAGCGCGGGTATGGCGTCTTCGATGGAAGCCGGCGTGCCCGCGGCTGTTCCGGCTGTCCCGGTCGCTCCGGTCGCCCCGGCTG
>CACZPA010000246.1 GCA_902782895.1 uncultured Eubacteriales bacterium | reverse complement strand
TCTCGGGGCCGCCGGAATAACCGTTGATCCAGTCATAGAAGATCATATCTGGAAGCTTGGTAGAAGCAACCATAAGGTTGAACTGCTCCGCCTCTTCACCAATCGGCGGATGCTGCCACTCTACATCAACATTCAGAATTTCTTCCAGTTTCTGCATGCAAAGCAGATCTTCATAGGAAGTACAACTGTTTGCGACCTTGGAATCCATTGCTGTCCAGAATGTCAGTTTGACGGGTTCTGTCACAACAGGTTCCGCAGTTGAGTTCTCCGCAGGAGCCTGAGATTCCTCGGCTTTAGAAGCGGCCTCTGTCTGAGAGGATGTTGCATTGGATGTATCCTTTCCGGATCCAGTGCAGCCTGTCAGCATACCGACAATCAGAATCATTGCCAGTACAAGGCACAGAATACTCTTACTGCTTTTTCCTTTCATTGTTTATCCTCCTGTTTTTTCGATGACCGCTGACTTGCGGTCCGTTTGATGCTCTAATTGTATCGTATATAAACAGGAATCATAAACAGACAACTTTTATGATTTACTCTCAAATTTTTAGATATCGTGTTTTGCGGCTATTTCAGAGGATCTTCTGAACTCTCCTGGAGTAATTCCTTCGAGTTTCTTGAATACTCTCATAAAAGTCGCATCGGAAAAGAACCCACAGGCGACAGCGATCTCGTGGATAGTCATTTGATCCTTACTCTTCAGTTTTTCTTTGGCGTGATCGATTCTAACTCTATTAATAGAATCTGACAGATTCATTCCCGTATTCTGTTTAAACAGTGTTGAAAGATACGAAGCACTTAATCCCGCTACATCCGCCAGACCCGCGAGTCCCAGATTATCATCCGCGTAGTGTTCAGTAATATAGGCCTGTACCTGATGGACAGCCTTGCTGTTCTTGTCATACTTCTCTTTCGCCCGATCGGCGAGTCCGCAGAAAGCCTGCATACACCATACTCTCGTCTGCTGAATCGATGCCGTACGGATGATATCATAATTAACGGATTCTTCTTCCAGTCCAAGTTGCTGAGATACTTTCAGATATGTACTCAAAAGATGAATCATCAGGCTTCGAATCGCTGCGGTAATCTGCGGATCATCTTCTGTTGTTCTGATCGTACTTTGATAGAACAGCCTGTCTATCTCTTCAGAGACTTTTTCCGTCTCTCCGCTTCGAATATAATTGATCAACTGCAACTCATCATCGATGCTGTATCTGAAAATACCGATCTGCTCATTCATGAAATCCTCATATGTCAGAATTCCGGTATATCCACTCCAGCCCACATAAATCCTGGCTCTTTCCGCCTGTTGATAGATCGTAGGCAGATCCGATGCCTGGTCCAGAATCCGGCTGACATAGATGGCAATCGGCTGACTGAGAATATTCTCGGTCTTTCTTTGAAGCATCTCTGTTCCGGACAGAATCATGCTGTTATCTGGCTTATCCGAATAGCGTTTAAGTAGCGTCAAACCGATATTTTCATGCGGAACATAATATGTATCCGGAGTTTGATCCAAATTCTCATTCATTAACTTTTGAATCGTATCTGTCAGATCGGTCTTATTATCCTTTTCTTCTGTCGGAATAATCTCAAAAAGCTGAAACCATCCGGATGAAAGATCGATTCCGGATGCGGCTACGTTTTCCAGAACGGGCTGAGTCATTCGAATCCGACCTTCCAGCAGTTGATGCAAATAGTACTGCTGATAAATCGGTTTCATTTCCGCATTCCTGGCAAATGTTCTGTCCATGATCGCCTGTATCTGATCGAATTCATTTTCGTCCTTTCTCAATTCATAATCCTGACGTCCAAAATAGGTAAGAGTTCGACGAATCGGCTGATAGTTTCTATAAGCCAGATATATCGCAATTCCGATATTGATAAGAAAGCCCAGGATAGTACTGATCAATATAACACGTAATGAGAAAATATATTCATCCGTAAAATTGTTTGCCGGGTAATAAATCCGATAATGCAAATCCTCAATGGAGGATGGCAGCTCAATATATGGACTGTTCTCTTCTATTCCGGTATCAAACACGGATGTACCATCACGGACATCTATGATTTCCACGGACATCTGGGCAGATCCCAACAAATCCTGCGCCTTTTGACGAATACTGTCTTTTTCAATGCTAAAGAAGAAAACCGGCGTATACTGTTCATCCGTTGTGATATACAGCGTCCTCGCAAAATAGAGGTATTCTGCGTCATTTTCCAAAAGAACATTAGATAACGTAATATATCCTTTACGAAGCAGCTGTACCCACTGCTCATAAGAAACATCCTCCAGCTCCAGTATTCTGTCAAAAAATGTCCTTGCGTGTAGTCTATAGGTTGGAGTGATAATACTGCTGCTCGCAGGAAAATACAGATAAATGCCTGTAATGGAGCTCTGTGTGTTATAGATCAGACTAAGCTTATTGACGATCTGCAAAACCGTATAATAATCATTATTCTGAATCGAACCGTCTTTCACAAACATAAAACGGACAACTTCCTCATCCGTAAACATCCCGCGATACAGCTTATCCATTTCATCCAGCTCATTGTCCATCACCTGCTGAAACTGTTCCGCAAGCTGTTGTCTGGACTGTGCAAGCATCTGCGTTTGAAAACGATATGTCACCCTTGTATTAATCGTCAAGATGACGGCAGGCAGAATCAACAGCAAAAAATTGGAGACAAGATAAACAAGGAGAGTGCTTCTCCTGTTTATTCTCGGTCTCCGTTCTTTGCTCTGTTCCTGTTTATTTCCCATGTTACGATTGTTCTCCCATCCACGGCATCTTCTCGATCCGCACCGGCTGCCCGGTCCGGACCGCTTCGTCCATCATCAGATACATATAAGTGTCCTGCAGCGCTTCCGCAAGCGGGTAGATCTCCTCTCCGCCCGCGATCATGCGCTCCATTCCGGCAAGCAGCGATGCCATACCGATCTCATCATCGCTGAGCCTTGCGTCCTCCTGCGCGTTCACGAACTGGCTGTCTGTGCGGCGGCCGAGGAACGGACTCTCGTAGAGGACTTTGCCGTTCCAGGTGATCCGGTGCAGGCTCATGCCCTCGAGATTTGAGTCAGGACCGGCCTCCTGCCGCACCATCCGCGTAGTCAGGGGAATTCCTTCCTCGCTCATCCACGCGACATCGTAATCATTGATCTCGCCATGCGTGCCCTGCACGTTCAGATGGCGGCTGCGGAAATAATTAAAGTACTGTTCGTCGGCAAAATCAAAGAAGCCGACTTTGCCGTCGTCATACTCAAAAGAAGCCATTTTACGGCGATCCCGGATCATGCGCTGATTTTCAGCCGGTTCCAGATTGTTGCGCCCGATATGATACAGAACAGGGAACTCATATCCGCGCGCATAGATCGTGCACGGCTTGAGCCCGGCCCCCAGCAGATGCCGCATTACGCTGATCCCATGATAATCATGCATCATGGAGATCCGAAGATTGCTGACCTCACCGATCGTGCCCTGATCCACGAGGCTCTGCACTGCCCGATGATACGGCTGCAGGAAATACTGCTCCGCGACCTGGATTTTCGCGCCATAACGTCGCTGCTGCTCCCAGACGGCCTTAAGCTCCTCCACACCGTTTGCCGGAGGGGTCTCCACCAGAACCGGAAGCCCCGCCGCGACAACCTTTTCGATATACGGTAAAACCGCCTTGCGCGGCACCAGAATCATGACCATATCGTGCCCCGCCCGCAGGAATTCGTCCAGATCCGTATAGGCTTTCCCGCCAAAAGGCTGTCCCTCCGCTTCGTAAGCCGCGGCTTTCTCCGCGTTGCGGAAATAGACGCCGGAGATCTCAAAGCGCTGCGGAAGCGTCCGGATAATGCGCCAATACGTACGGGTACGCCACCCGCTGCCGATAAACCCTATTTTCATATGCCCATCCTCTCCAGAATCGCTGGAAGCTCCGCATGGTCACGCAGCACCTGCAGATCCGGCGCGATCTCCTCACCTGCCGCAAGCCGCTCCGGCTGATACCAGAGCGCGTGCAGCCCGCTTGCCTTAGCGCCTTCATAATCCCGTTTGCGGTTATCCCCGATAAAAAGGCACTCCTCCGCCGGATATCCGGCTTTATCGAGCACCATGCGGAAAAACCGCGGATCCGGCTTGTCAAAAGCCGTTTCGTCGCTGGTTACGGCAAAATCGATATAGTCCGCGAGCCCCAGATTGATCAGCTTGCGGTACTGTATCCGAGCCATCATGTTGCTGCCGATACCGATACGGATTCCCTTTGCTTTAAGCCAGTCGAGCGTCTCTGTCAGATGCGGCTCCGGCTTGATATTCGCAAGCAGATCCTCCCAATAGCAATTGTACAGATCGACCGCGTACGGGAGCAGAGGCTTCCGGAGCTTCTCCAGCGTATAATTCAGGCGAAGCGAACGGCTGTGCATCGCGTACAGATCTCTTTCGCCCGCCTGCAGCTGATCCCGGAGATCCTGCGGTGTGCGGTCTGCGACCGCATGATACGACTCGATGAAAACCTGCTCGAATTCCTCTGCCGGGACTCCGAGCCGGCGCTCCGCCTCTCTACAGAGATTCTGCTGTGCGTGCACATTCGGCGTCTTAAAATCGTACAGCGTATCGTCCAGATCATAGATCACGGCACGTATCATACAGGTTACCTCTCTTTATTCTTTATCCGATTCGCATCGGGCCAAACTCAGTTCTCACCGGGCTTATTTCCTGTCTCACCGGTCTCGCAGGCAGCTCTCATTGGTCCCGCAGGCTGCTGCCGCGGATTCTGTCCGTCAGCTCTCTGTGCCAGGCCTTTTCCCGCCACATGCCGACAAATTGCGGTCCGCAGAAATTGCTCGTCGCCATACCGGCCCAGCAGCCTGTCCCGACCGCGGTCTCCACGCCGAGCCGGTTCAGCTCCAGGATCCAGTCCCAATTCAGCAGCGGCCAGTCTTTATAATCCACAATGGCCCAGCACTCCGTCGTCACAAGCGGCTTCCCGCTCTTCTCCGCCCAGCGCGCAAGCTGCCGGATCCCGTCCACAAGCGTCTGGTCGTATTTCGTCTGGTGCGCGCGATATTCCTGCTCTCCATACAGCGCGAGATTTGTATAGCCCTTGTCGTCAAAACGGTCGGAATAATAGCCGACCTTTTTGTAATAATCACAACCAGACGTCATCCAGATATGCGGCTCCAGAAAGTCCAGATAGCTGACATCCATGTTTTCATCGAAATCATAACAGAAGGAAAACGTCACCGGGATCTCCGGATACGCTTCTTTAAAGCGGCACACGGTACGCTGCATCCAATCTACAACAAAAGGATCTTTGAGTCCCGTCGCTCCTCTGCGGAGGAAAGGACACCAGAGATCCAATGGAAATTCATTGCAGAAATCCACGTATAGAATATTGTCGAGTTCTCCCCATTCCCGGATATAGTCCAGCGTCCGGATCCAGATACCGGCATGATCCTCCGGCGTACGGATATCCATCTCGCTGTGATCCGTATCCTGACGGAACCAGGTGGACAGCGCCACCCGCACTCCATGGCGGCGGCAGGCCTGCAGGAACTCCCGCAGACTGTCCTTCAGACAGATCCGCGTAACGGCAGGAGCGCCCCAGTTCTGCAGATTCCATACCGGCTGCAGGGTCCACTCCCGCTCAATATCTTTCGCGACGAGATGAGGATATGCATCGATCCGCACCGCGTTATAGCCACGGTCCGTAAGCCCGGCAAGCGCCTGGTCCCAGTCCTCATAACCGGCACCGGGCCAGCGCCGCTCCAGCCAGGAAAAATCCCACATCGTAACAGCAAAAGGTTCTTCACTGCGGAACAGCTTGCGTGCGGTTTCTCTCAGGCTCATGTCTTATCCTTTCTCCTGCGTTCCCGTCACTTCTGCCGGCGCGTCATACGGATCCGTCCTGCACAGATCAGGCAGCCTGTCCTGCGCAGATAAGACTTACCTTACCGTCTGCTGCAGGGCCGCACGCCTTCTGACAACGCCCGGAGCGGTCTGCAGATCAAATTCACGGATCAGTGCGACTGTCATAAACGCGACCAGTACGGCGGCAAAGACATCCAGCGCGGAATGCTGTTTTACAAAGCATGTCGAAACCGTGATCAGGATTGCCGTGATGTCGATCGCCGCGATCCAGCCCTTGCGGCGGCGCAGCTTTTCACAGAACCGCGCACCATAGCTGACGGCG
>CACZPA010000245.1 GCA_902782895.1 uncultured Eubacteriales bacterium | reverse complement strand
CGTGATCGGCGCGGCGTTTACCGTATTAATGGCAAAAGCAACGGCGGCCTTTAGGGAAGACGAACCGATTCCCTTTGTCGTGAACAAACCGTATCTGTTCTGCGTAACAGCCAGGGACGGATCTTTGCTCTTCATGGGGATCGTGAATACACTGCAGAAATAAAAACGGAGGGCAAACAATGGCTTATAATCCGGAACATTTCGAGGACAAAATCCGTGCTGCAAAACAGCTTACAGACCGGGTGGAGAAGACTTCTCCGTATTGTGATTTTGTATATTACACTTCGTCCAGGGACAGTTCTCTGAAGCTGGCGATGCGGATTGATAAGCCGGCTGTCCCCGGACGGATTCTGGTGCAGACACACGGTTGGCATATGTCCGCGGTGGAGTATGCGCCGGCGGAAGCTCCCGGGGACAGTCCTTTCCTGACGCTGTCGGTCGACATGCGCGGCAGGGCTTTTTCAGACGGCAAACCGGACTGCAACGGCTATGAGCTGCAGGATGTTATTGACGCGGTCAACTACGCGCGGGAACGCTACAAGGACTATATCAGCGATCCGGACATCGTTTATTTTGAAGCGGGCAGCGGCGGAGGCGGCAACGCGCTTGCGATCGCCGGAAAGTTCCCGGACTTTTTCGCCGCGGTTAACGCGCTTTACTGCATGAGCGATTACGGAATGTGGTATCGGAACGATTCCGACGGTGAATTCCGCGATGAGATGGATATCTGGGTCGGCAAGGACCCGGATCTGGATCCAATGGCGTATGCCGCGCGGTCCGGCCTCTCACTGGTCAGGAACCTGTACAGCCCTCTGTTTATAGCGCATGGCGAGCTGGACCGCAGAGTTCCGGTCTATCATTCGCACCTGTATCTCGCGGCCGCGAAGGCGGCAGGCAAAGCCAGACTCATCGATTATTATGAGATGAAAGGCGTCGGGACGGAGAGCCACATTTCCGGGGCTTCTCCGGAACAGAAAGAAGAACTGTCCCGCCGCGCACTGGCGAACCTGACCACACATTCCGCGCCGATACAGCTCCCGAGAAAAGGAAAACTGCTTGCCGGCGGATATCTCGTCACGAAGTATTTCCGCGTCGATCTGGATTCGCTCGACAAGATCGCGGAGGTCGAATACGACGCGGACGCGCGCACGGTTTCCGTGCATAGCGCTGTTCCGTGCGAATATACGGTGGAGTGGTTCTGAATCCATTGACAACCCGGTCAGGAAAGATTATAATACCCAGTGACGGTAATTTTTCGGAAGATCTATACTGGCAGACAAGATCTTCCGTTGATTTCCATCTGACAGAAGAATACATCATGCATCAATGAGAGGTATTAAAAATGACACGTAAAGTCGTGATTACAAGTGACAGCACAACGGATCTGGGGAAGGAACTGATCGATCGCTTTCAGATTTCGATTCTTCCGCTTGGCATTTCGCTTGGCGGCAAGAGTTATACCGACGGTATCGATATCGACGCGGATATGATCTACGATGTCTACAATAAAACCGGGGAGCTGCCCAAGACCGCGGCCGCGAATATCAACGACAGTATCGCGTTCTTTAAGCAGTTTACGGACCAGGGGCTGGAGCTTGTCCATTTCACGATCAGTTCGGATATGTCATCCACATATCAGAACAGCGTGCTTGCGGCAGAAGAGCTGGAAGGCGTGCATGTCGTCGATACGCGCAATCTTTCGACAGGCGGCGGACTTCTGGTGCTCGCCGCGGCGGAGATGGCCGAGGCCGGCGAGGATGCGGAGACGATCGTCGCTAAGTGCGAGGAGATCCGCGAGCGTGTCAGTGCTTCTTTCGTCATCGATAATCTGGAATTCCTGTACAAGGGCGGCCGTTGCTCCTCCGTCGCGATGCTTGGCGCGAATCTTCTGAAGCTGAAGCCCTGTATCGTCGTGAAGGACGGTAAGATGTCCGTCGCGAAAAAATACCGCGGCGATTTCCATAAAGTCTTGCTGCAGTATATCGAGGATCAGGTCAGGGACGGAAGCGGCATCGAAAAACACCGCATTTTCATCACGCACGCGGGATGCGATCAGGAGATCGTGGACGACTGTGTCAGCAAACTGAAGAGTCTGGCCGATTTTGAGGAGATCGACGTAACCCGCGCCGGATGCACGGTTTCTTCCCACTGCGGACGGAATACGCTGGGCGTCCTGTTCATCCGGGACAGTAAAGTATGAAGCCGACACCGGATCTCTGGCACAAATATACAGCAGACTACGAACTGATTACCGTAAAGGATAAAAAGGGACGGGACGTAAAAGAAGCCCGTTATATCGGTTCGTATTTCCATGTGAAGGGATCGCCCGGAGCGATCCGGACTAAACTGTTTCTTACACTTGCCTGCGGGATTATCCTGACGGCATTGCTTGTTTTCATACAGCTGGATACACACGTCACAGCCTGGACAGCTTATGTAGCGGTTCCGCAGACAGTGGCGCTTTTTCCGTTGCTGTATCTGCTGATGGGCCTTACAAGCCTGCCGTATAAACTGAAACCGATGGAGAGGCCTTTCTATATGCATGGGATCATCCGGATCTGCCGGTGCGCGGTTGCGATCCTCGTACTGTGCGGAGTGTCTTTCGCAGGCGATTTCATCTACCGGGCCTTTACGAAAGACTGGTTCTTCCGTCCGGAGGATATCCGGTACCTGATTATACTGGGCGGGATCCTGCTGCTTGCCGTGGCGATCCTTGTTCTGCTCAACAGCATTGAAATAACGGAACGGCACAATCCGGCCGTTAGTAAGGAGTGACATTATGGCTTATATAACTGTGAATTATGTATCCAGAAGTCTGATGCGGACCGTTCCCGTAAACGTAATCCTGCCAGCGGACAAGCTCGTCTTCCCGGGACAGCCCGAGCCGGAGAACAAGCCCTTCCGAATGCTGATCCTGCTGCACGGCATTTTGGGAAATTATACCGACTGGGTAAACGGAACCCGGATTCAGCGCTGGGCGGAGGCGAAAAATCTCTGCGTGGTTATGCCGTCCGGAGATAATGCTTTCTATGTCGATATTCCGGAAAGCGGCAATTATTACGGGAAATTCATCGGAGAGGAGCTTCCCGCGATGATGCGCAGGATGTTCCATATCTCTGACAGAAGAGAGGACTGCTATATCGCAGGCCTGTCCATGGGAGGATTCGGAGCGATGAGAAACGGATTGCGCTACAATGATACTTTTGGCGCGATCGCCTCGCTCTCCGGAGCTTTTATTCTGCATGAACCCAGAGCGGACGAAGGCAATTTCAACAGATTCGGAGTGGAGCAGTACTGTTTTGGTTCTATGGAAAAAGCCTGGAATTCCGAGAAAAATCCGCAGTACCTGGCAAAATGTCTGGCGGAGCGCAGAGCCGCAGGTGAAGAGGTCAATCTTCCCCGAATCTACATGTGCTGCGGCACCGAAGATGGCCTGTTAGGGCCTAATCATGCGGTGCGGGACGATCTGGTGAGCAAAGGATTCGATGTGACCTGGGAAGAAGGTCCCGGCGGGCACGAATGGAACTTCTGGGATACCTATATCGAAAAGATCCTCAACTGGCTGCCGCTGGATGAGAGCAACAGTGGAATCAGTTCCGGCAACGTCGCGAAGCCGGAATAAGCGCAATAAGGCAATATAATCAATAAAAGATACCCATCCCGCAAAAACGGTTGCTGCGCAAAGAGTTTTTGCGGAGATGGGTATCTATTAATATGCTTATAGTTTTCTTACGGTATTATATTATTCCGGCTTCGCGGCGTTTATTTAGCCACGTGGTTTGCAGTTTAATCCTGCGCCAGCGGCTTCACGATGTGATAGTACCAGTTCGCGCCTGCGATAGAGCCGATCGGCGTCACGACTGCGAGCTCGCCGTCCTCATCGATGAACATCATCAGATTCGTGTTAATGTTTTCATCGGAACCGGTCCATTCACGCTGCCGGTTATAGAATTCGTCCTTGTACTCGTCCGGGACTTCGGCAAACATATCATCGTAATACTTCAGGGCAGCTTCTTTCATGATCGGAATGAATTCCTCCGAAGTAAGCCCGAATCGCTGGAGCAGCTCAAAGTTGGGGACGGAGCGGCCCATCGAGAAATCATAATTGCATACATAATAATCCGTGAAGGACATATTCGAATCCATTTCGATGACGAGCGAGACCATGGTGTCATGCCAATAGGAAGCCCAATGAATATCGTAGAAATTGAGGCCGTAATGCTGTTCCATGTCTCCATACGCCTCAAAGATCTTATCGCCGCAGTTCTGGCGGATTTCTTCGTTGATGATTTCGGCCTCCGGCGTGGTTGCCGTGAGCTGAGGCGTGTAGAAGGAGTACTCCCATTCGTTTTCAAACTCGTCCGTATATTTGCCTTCGTCGTAGAAAATCTCCCAGATCAGACTGTCATCATAGACACGGCCGGCGGAGAGATCCGGGAAAGTCCATCCGTCCGATACTGGCTCGAACTCCATCACGTTATAAACGGGAAGAAGCTTATAATCGTTATCGACATCCTCCAGGACCAGAGTCCCGTTTACCGTGCTCCAGGTAAGATTATACTCAAAAGGCATATCGCCCCAGCCGGCCCGATAGCCGAGAATGTAGATCGAACCGTCGTCCCGCTCCTTCCAGTAGCCGCGGATCAGCTGCATCGGCTCATCCTGCTTCTGCAGAAGAATGGTAACCGGGCCTTTTTCCCGGAATTCGATGTACAAAGCGGCCAGAGGCAGTTTGGATTCCCACCTGCCGATGACGTCGGGCTCATTCGCGATTTCGTCGCCGAAATAATCCATCAGCGGTTCATAGTTGTGCAGCGCTCTCGCGTTGTCATTGCGTTCAAATGGAACAGCGGATCCCATGGACGGCGTGATCTCCATTGTGGTTCCGCTTACAGAAAGACCACAGGCTTCACTTGGGTACATATACTGCCCGCCGTACGCGAAACCGGAAGAGGCCATACGCCTTCCGGCAAGTTCCACAGGTGTCATGCCGGACAGCTGAGAAGGATCGTCCAGACGGAATTCATCCAGTTCAAAAGTATAATAGCTCTTGGACTCGTCAGTGTACCAGCCGCGCTCCATCAGCAGAATCCCGCCGACCTCCGTGATCTCGATGGTGCTCTTGGAGCCATCCGATTCGACCGGGCCGTCAAAACGTCCGATCAGCGCGGTGCGGAGCTCTACTGCCGGCTCAGGTTCGGGCTTGGAAGACTCCTCAGATTTGCTGCTTTCTTCAGAGTTGGAGGAATCTTCCGGTTTGCTGCTTTCCTCGGGTTTAGAAGATTCTTCCGGCTTGCTGCTTTCTTCAGGTTTGGAAGATTCCTCGGACTTGCTGCTTTCTTCAGGTTTGGAAGACTCTTCCGGCTTGCTGCTCTCCTCGGGCTTGGAGGACTCTTCCTGCTTGGAAGACTCCTCGGCCTGGCTGCTTTCAGCGGCGGATTCTTCTTTGCCGGAGTTATTGATCAAGGACGAAATCGTTTTGCCGGCGCTGTTCGCGGAAGAGGACGAGCTCTCGGCGGTAGAGTTTTCGGTGACAGAGTTTCCGGCAGCAGAATTATCGGCGGCCGCCGAAGCATTGCCGGAGGAGCTTTCCCCTGCCGGATTTGGTGCAACTTCGATACAACCTGAGAATACAAATACAATGATCAGAACAACTGCCAGCCATTTTATTCTTTTCATGAGGCGCCTCCCTCTGTATATGCTATATGTCGAAAAAACGTTTAGTTACCGTCTTCATGATATCACGATTTTCTTTTTAAAGCAAGGGCGGAGGACAGATTCGAAAAAAGACGGATGACAATTAACATGAAAACAGATTGGGACTGGCCGTCGCAAATAAAAAGAAAAACCCCGAACAAAAATGATCGTCGAGGTTGAATCTATAGTCCTTTATTCGTCCCAGCCGTCCGTCAGACGGACGATCGCGCCGATATCCCGCATGAACTGTCCCGGCGCCAGCATCAGATCCTCCCGGTCCGTCGTCGGAGGCAGGCCGCCGTTATCCTCAAGTTCCACACGGATCCATGCTTCCAAGGCGTCTCTGGCTTCATCCAGCGCGTCGTAAAGTGTCCCTCCGCGGAACGCGCAGCCCTCCAGATCCGGGAAATAGCCGGAATAAGAGCCGTTTTCCTCCGGCTGCAGCACAGCCGGATAAACAAATTTCATACAAAATCAGTCCTTTCTCGCTTCCGGGTATACATCCGGATAGAAGAGTTTCACGGCATCCGCGCGGTTGCGCAGGACATCGCCCCAGGCGTAATCCGCAACAAATACGCTGTAATCGTTGGTGTCGGCGGGAATATTGGGGACAATATTAGCCTGGTTGTAATGGCTTGCGAGCGCGATATCGACAGGAAGCGCGGCAAGCTCATAGCAGTCACGCACAAAGCGGTGCGCCATCTCCTCGGGATAGCCGTTGTCCCGCAGGTATTCCGGCCGCATCATCGGATTGACGCCAAGGCCGCCGTGCAGCGCGACATGATAGGTCCGTCCCGTAACGTCATCCGTATCATCGAAGAAAAAGCTTGTAACACCCGGTGTGTGACCGGGGCAGAGGCGTGTGTGGATCGTGAAGTGTCCCATCTGAACAGGCTTGCTGTCGTCGTAGAAATGCGTCACCGTATAGGGCGTAATACCGGTGGGACCGGTGTCGCCCGCGTGCTTCTGATGCTCAATCTCGTCCTCACGGGAAAGCCAGATCTCACAGCCGGTCATTTCCTGCAGGACGCGCGCGTTCGCGGCATGATCCCAATGCCAGTGTGTCAGGAAGATTTTCCGGATGTCCCGGGGATTGTGGCCGGACTGATAGATCCGGTCGAGCGTCAGGTAGAACGTCTCCGGATTCAGGCCGGTATCGAAGAGGATGCAGCCGTCTCCTGT
>CACZPA010000244.1 GCA_902782895.1 uncultured Eubacteriales bacterium | reverse complement strand
CCGCAGGCCGCCGAAACGCAGGCCGCCGAAACGCAGGCCGCCGAAGCGCAGGCTTGTGCTGAATCCATCAATGGACCGCAGACTGCCGCTGGCTCTGCCACTACCGAAATCCACATCTACCCCGGTGCGGACGCGCAGTTCACGCTGTATCTGGACAATGGCAAGGATTATTTCTACGAAAAGGGCGAATTCTGCCGGATCCCGCTCTCCTGGGACGATCAGAACAGGACGCTCTCCATCGGCAAGATCAGCGGCTCCTACCCGACTCCGCAGGAGCTTACCGTGGTACTGCACACCGCAAGCGGCATGTTAAAAGAAACCCTCGCCGTCAGACAGCAGAGGGTCGTATTCCGGAATCTTGCTTAAACCTGCACCAGCAATATAATTTAGGGAACATTTCGGCAGATGTCGAGCCAAAATGTTCCCTAATCATATTTTAAGATTCTACGGACGGCTTCAGCCCGTCTTTTTCTTTTTCCATTTTTTCTCGCGGAACCAGGCCTTCTGCTCTGCCAGCCAGCCGCGAAAATTCGCGATCATATCGGTCCGGTCGTGGAAGATGTTGAACATGATGTTGAACAGTCCGTATCCGGCCATCAGGAAGATCAGCATGAAGACGAAAAGCTCCCAGCTGAAGTGCTGCAGTCCGAAGAAATCCGGGAAGAAGAAGATTCCGACGCTAAGCAGGATCGCCATCACGATATAGACGACCGTACGCAGCAGGTTGAAAGGCTTGCTGATGCGGTACAGTGTCAGCAGGCTTGTGAAGCCGGCCGCCATCACGCAGAGCGTCGACATGAATTCGCTTGGCAGATTGAACCGTCCCGAGAAGAAGATGATGAAGCACAGATTCAGTACGACCGACAAGCCGCCCGGCAGCGCCTGCAGCATGACGTTTTTCATAAAGTGTCCCTTGACACGCTCATGGTTCGGCTGCAGCGCCATGAAGAAGCCCGGCACACCGATACAGGTCGTGCTGATCAGGCTCATCTGAATCGGCATGAACGGATACCGCATCGGAATAAAGACAAACAGGACCGCAAGCAGGATCGAATAGACGGTCTTGGTCAGGAAAAGCGCCGCGGAACGTTGTACATTGTTGATGCTGCGGCGACCTTCATCGACGATCCGCGGCATTGCGTCAAAATTGGACTTGAGCAGGACAAGCTCCGCCACATTGCGTGCAGCGTCCGTACCGGAAGCCATCGCGATCGAGCAATCTGCCTGTTTAAGTGCCAGAACGTCATTGACGCCATCGCCCGTCATCGCGACGGTGTGTCCCTCACTCTGCATCGCCTCGATCAGCTGCTTTTTCTGCTGCGGGGTTACGCGCCCGAAGACGGTATATTTACCCGCGGCCTCCGCTACCTCTTCATCGGTCTTCAGCGTGGTCGCGTCCACAAGACTGTCCCAGTTCTCCACACCCGCGAATTTAGCGATACCGGCGACGGTCTGCGGACTGTCGCCGCTGATGATTTTGATATTGACGCCCTGCTCTTTGAAATACGCCAGGGTCTTGGCCGCTTCTTTGCGGACCTTGTCGCGGAGCAGAATCACGCCGACCGGCTCGAGCGACTCCTCCGGCGGCAGATCTTCGCCGCGGAAAGGCTCGTTGGAATGCACGATCAAGAGCACGCGGTACTGCTGCGCGAGCTTATCGATGGCCGCGTACAGGCTGTCCGGCATGTGCGGATACAGAAATTCCGCCGCTCCGAAACAGAATGTACCCTGTCCCTCGAACGACGCTCCGGACCATTTGGTCTTGCTGGAGAAAGGCACGGCCTTGGTGCAGCGCCAGGAGATATCCCCCGCACCTGGATACTTCTCCAGAATCGCCTGTGAAGTCGCGTTCGGATCGGGCAGCGCGCGAATCACAGACACGACCGCGTTCGGGATCCATTTGGAATACTGCTCTCCGAACATCAGCGTATCCACGACCTCCAGCGACCCTTCGGTCAGCGTTCCGGTCTTGTCCAGGCACAGTGTATCGACGCGTGCGAGCGTTTCGATGCAGTACAGCTGCTGCACCATGACATTTTCCTTGGAAAGGCGTACGACACTGACGGCGAGCGCGGTGCTCGTCAACAGCATCAGTCCCTCAGGGATCATTCCGATCAGCGACGCGGTCGTGGAAACGACCGCCTTCTGCAGCGTCGCGCCGTCCAGATGCATCTGCTGCACGAAAACAGCGATGCCGACCGGCACCAGGATGATGGAAACCACGCGAACGATCCATTTCAGGGAATTCATGATCTCGGAGCGGATATCCTTGGCGGATTTGGCTCCGCTTGAAATCGTCGAAATATACTTGTCGCGGCCGACCTTTACGGCCTGCACAATACAGCGTCCGCTGTTTACAAAGGACCCCGCCATCACCTCGTCGCCCGGCTCTTTGTCGATCGCGTCCGGTTCACCGGTGATAAAAGATTCGTCCACATGCGCGCTGCCGCTGATAACTACCGCGTCCGCCTGGATCTGCTTCCCCGCGGAAAGGATCATCAGATCCCCTTCCACAACCTCTTCCGGCAGAATATCCGTTTCCTGCCCGTCCCGGATGACGCGCACCCGCGACGCGGACAGAAAAGCCAGCCGGTCCATCGCCTTTTTGGAGCGGATCTCCTGGAAGATACCGATCGCCGTATTGGCGATGATAACGCCCATGAACGTCGCGTTTTTATAGGAGCCGACCAGAATAACGGCAACCGCGAGAATCAGGTTGACGAGGTTGAACAGTGTACAGATATTGCTGATCACGATCTGCCTGATCGTCTTGGTCTTGCCGGTATCGTCGATATTCGCCTTGCCGGCCTCCACCCGCACACGTACTTCCTCCGAGGTCAATCCTGTCTCCGGGTTCGTCTTCAGAAACTCATCCAATCTGGTCCGCCTCCCTTCTTCGTCCCGACAATCCATATAAATATGTCAGGATTCTGTTAATCTGTCCGTCATAAACCGGACTATACTGCATCAGAACCTGTTTTACAGTAAATCGTTGAGCTCGACAAGCTCTGTATTATCTAAATTATAATCACTCATCAGACTTTCTGCAAGTGCATTTGCCGTATCCAGAGAAGTCAGACACGGAATCGAGTGCTCGATGGCCTTGCGGCGAATCTTTACGCTGTCCCGCTGCGGCTGGCGGCCTTTCTTGGACGTCGAAATAATGTACTGCAGATGCCCGTTTTCTACGAGCGTCATCGAGTTATAGCTCGGATTCTCATAAATCTTGTGGACGTTCTCGACGGTCAGTCCTGCCGCGCGCAGCACATTGGCGGTACCGTGCGTCGCGTACAGCTTGAATCCCATCTGCGCGTATTTGGCCGCGATCGGGGCGATCTCCGCCTGGTCACGGTCCTGCACGGTGATGAAAACGCCGCCCTTCTTGTCCATCTGGTACCCGGCGGCCACAAGTCCCTTATACAGGGCCTCT
>CACZPA010000243.1 GCA_902782895.1 uncultured Eubacteriales bacterium | reverse complement strand
TCTGTTGTTCTGTCTGTCAATCTCAACCGATCTCTGTACGATCCGCAGGATTTCTTCGTTATCCAGAGATTCTTCTTTGATCTGGCAGGCAAAGAGACTGTCCACACTTACTTCCAGCGCTGCCGCCAGTTTTTGAAAGCTCTCTATGTCCGGGTATCCGACGCATCTCTCCCACCTGCTGACCGCTTTGGGCGTTACGTCCAGTTTCTCCGCCAAATCCTTTTGTGTCATCCCCAGCGCTTTACGTCTGTCCGATATAAACTTACCGAAAGCATCAATATTCAAAATGACCACCTCCACTGACAGACTATCGCTAAATCCGTAAACAGTCAACCGACGAATCGTTTACCTCGCTTTTTTAAGCATTCCCAAGCGTTTCTTGGTCTTTATAGAACAAAACCAAAACAACTAAACCTGATAATACAAAAACAGTGGGCGTCTATTGGCCTTTAAAATGAGACAATAGACGCCCACTATTTTTGTATTTCCAGTAATTCAATTGTTTTGATTACTGTTCCTTAAACATACCCAGGAACCGCTTGGTGAACCCCTCCACATCCATAGCCGTGATCACTTCGTCCGGGTATCCGGGGATGTCCGGCATGGATTCGTAGGTGCTGCCCTCCCGGTAGAAGATGACCTGACCGTAGCAGGGGCCGTTATCGATACAGGTATAGCAGTATACATTCGTCCGGTCGGCAACGGTTTCGGGCCAGATGGCACAGGCCATCGCGACCGCGTCCGGCAGGTCGATCAGATCCTGCCCTCTTGTTTTGCGGTTGAAATCCAGCAGGACCGCTGTCGCGTCCTTCAGGAACGCGCCCTGCGGGGAGGCTGCTGCGATCTCCGCAAGCTCATCCAGATCGATCTCGATATCTCCGACGCACAGATCAAATCCGGCGATTGATACGGGGATACCGGAATCCAGCATGATCTTGTACGCTTCAGCGTCGATATATACGTTAAATTCCGCGACCGGCGTAGCGTTGCCCGGGCCGAAGCCGGGGGTGCCCATGGACCAGATCCTTTTGACGTGGCTCATCGTCTCACGGTCCCGCAGGATCGCGAGCGCGACGTTTGTCACAGGGCCCAGTACGACGATTTCGATCTCGTCCGGATACTCCGCGACCGTATTCAGGATATAATCGACCGCGTCGCCCGGCGCGAATCCGCCCTGCGGATGGATCAGTCCCTTATCGCCCATTCCGTCCACGCCGTGCACACTGATCGTCTCTTTGCGGGCATGCATCAAAGGCTGCTTCGCCCCGAGGAAGACCGGCGCGTCGTTACCGCAGACCTCGAGCGTCATTTTGGCGTTTTTGCCGGCCTGCTCGACTGAAACATTGCCGGCCACGACCGTCACGCCCATGATCTCGATATCCTTTGTCATGCACGCCATCATCAGCGCAGCGCAATCATCCGAAGCAGTATCCGTGTCGATAATAAACTTTCTCATTGTGTTTCTCCTTAAGAATGAATTGTAATTCTGCCGTCAATATAAGATGTCAGATGCGAGTGTGTATTGAAATACTCCTCTACAACGTCATAATCCGACGTGGAAATCACCGTGCATCTCGGATATCCTTCGATCTCGGACACCGGGATGCCCAGGCATTCCGTAATATTCTTGAAATGGAATTCCTGGATCGCGACGTCATAGACCTTATCGTCCTCAATCGGCGCGCCGTCAACAAGAACTTCCAGTTCTTTCGTCGTACGGTTGTAATTGATCCGCACATTGCGCGACACCTGATAGAACTCAAAATGCTCCTGGTCGAATCCGTCCCGCAGCATATACTGCATCGCCTTGCGGAAGGTGGAGCCTTTCATCGGTGTCATGAAGACTTTGCCCTTATATGGGAAGAATTCCATCAGATCCTGCACGGTAACAGCCTCTCCGAGAATCGTTTTGCGTAGGCTGCCCGAGCCCATCAGTGAAATGTCCGGCTTCAGCATGTCGTAGATAATGTCTGCGAACATGTTGCCGAGCTCCGTCTCCTGGCAGCGCTGCGGATGTGTCAGAATATGGTCGAAACGGGTCAGAATCCGTCCATACTTCGCATCAGTCTGCGACTTGTATCCGCTCAAAAGCTTCTCCAGCGCGGCGTCCTTCTGCGATGTCTCATTGTCGACCGGGCACAGCTCCCATTTCCAGGACTCGACGCTGTTGGTATCCGTATCCACAACGATATCGAAGCGTCCGATCTGATCCGTCCCTGTCCCTGCCTGCACGATCAGGATGTCGTTGACCTCGGCCGGTTTCTCCGGGAATGTATGCGAATGTCCGCCGATGATAATATCCACGCCAAGGTCCGGAGACAGCTTAGCAGCCAGCTGCTGATCCTCCTCAAAGCCGATATGCGTCAGCAGTACGGTCAGATCGATATCCTCTGTCTTGTAGCTGTTGATGATACGCTCCACCTCCAGCACTGCGTCGTCGGTATCGACAAACGTGCCCAGCAGCGGATCCATCTTGATGCCTTTCATCGTCTCTTCCGTAACAATGCCGATGAAAAGAATCTTCATCCCGTCGATAGTCAGGATCCGATACGGCTGGAAAAGACGTGTTCCCGTCGTTGTAATATAGAGATTCGCGTTAATAATCGGGAATCTTGCGCATTTCTCCAGGAAAAGCAGATGGGACAGGCCATAGTCCAGCTCATGGTTGCCCAGGCAGACAATGTCCGGAGCGACCAGATTCATCAGCTCGATTGTTGAGATACCGCGGTATTCACTGTCGATAACGGATCCACGGAACATATCCCCGGCGATCGCATAGATCACGTTCGGTGTTTCCGTGCGAACCTTGTTCACATATCCGGCCAGATAAGAAAGCCCACCTGTATACTTGTCGTCCAGAACGGCTTTCTCTTCCAGAAAATCTCCATGGAGATCATTGGAATGCAGAATGGTGAGTTCTTTTTTCATATGCGTTCCTTTCATTTGAATGTAATATGTTTACCGATAGATGTTACCAATATTATTATAAGTGAAAACAATGGCTGCCCGCATCCTCCGAAAGGTGGATTTTTAAGGCAGCCATCGATGTATTATCTTCTTGTTTCCGAAAGGACATATGTCACCTTGTCCGCATCCATGCAGTACGCTGCAAGCGCGCCGCCAAAACAGCATCCGCAGTCGATATCGATATTGTCATGGCTTCGGTATATGTCGGTGCTGTGGTCATACCGGATCGCCTGCACCGGCGTATGACCGCTGATCAGCGTTGTCTGCAGATCGCGGAAATACTTACGCTCATAATCCGGCCGTGTGAAAAGCAGATCCTGCGGTCCGTATTCTTCAAGATTCTCGCCGTGCTTCTCATAATCGTTAAGTCCGGCATGGACCAGAACAAAACGGCGTCCCCCTATCGTCAGATCCGCATAGAGCTCACACTCCTCCAGGTATTCCAGAAAAGCTTCCCTCTGCTCGGCGTCCAGCCTGAGATACTGGCGGATCGTTACGTCTCCTCCGTCCTTCATCCAGTAGCTGTAGCTCAGAAGGTCCTCCGGCGTGAGATAATCGTCCACATTGTCGGCCGTGATCTCTACGGAGAGCCTTCGCAGGACCGAGAGCGCCATATACTCATGGTTTCCAAGGAGCGGAAAGACGTTTGGCCGGGCCATCAGATCATGTGTCAGACGTACCGGATCCGGTCCTCTGTCCAGAAAGTCGCCGAGCACATAGAGCTCATCGCTGTCACTGAAATGTATTTCGCGCAAGAGCGCAAGGAATTCCGCGTAACAGCCGTGTATATCGGAAATCACATATTTCATGCGTCCGACCCCTTTCTCATCCGGATGATCAGCCTGCTGCCGTATTTACGCAGCCATCTTCTCCACAGACGGTAATCCGGCACCACCGCTTCCACTTCCGCCCAGAAGCGCGGGGAATGATTCATTTCTCTCAGATGGCAGAGCTCATGCACGATTACGTAATCCCGCACGTCCGCCGGACAGAGCATCAACAGGCAGTTAAAATTCAGATTGCCCTTCTCCGAGCAGCTGCCCCAGCGCGAAACCTGATTCCGGATCGTAATCCGCCCGTACTGCAGCCCCATCAATCCGGCATAATACTCCACGCGCGGAGGGATCTCCTGAAGCGCCTGATCCATGAGCTGCCGGATCTCTTCTGCCGTAATGGGCGGCTCCTCGCCGAATTCCGTGCGCTGCTTCTCCAACTGTCCTTTCATCTGTGCAAGCTTTCTGTCGATCAAGGGCTCCTGTTCCTGGATCAGCTCTTGTATCAGGGCATTGGATAAATAGTACGGAACCCGCACGATGACCTGCAGATCGTCCCGGATCTCGACTACCGCCGTCTTCCGTTTGCTTCTGATAACAGTATATTCCGTCATAGTGGTCCACTCATTCTCCCAGATACCGGATCAGCGTCTGACGGACAGAGCCGGGGCCTGCGCATTCCTGCCAGTACATTTCTTCAATAACACTGCCAAGACCCGCTTCGTACAGATCACATCCAAAGATCGAGGCATTCGACAGGATCGGCGACAATGCCTGATGTACGCTCTCCGCGCTGCCGGAAGCTCCTCGGATCTGCGCCTGCAGCTCTTCGTTCATCGGATCCGGAGAAAGCTCAAACGGCTGTCCGTTATCATCGACTGCCTGCAGATACCGCAGCCAGCCGGCGATCGCGAGCGCGATCCCCTGCAGCTTCTCCGCGCTGCCGTATTTGCGGACACAGGCTTTGATCGTCTCGCCAAAACGGATTCCGACCATCTGCGACGTGTCCACTGCGATCCGCTGCGGTGTATCTCCCAGATACGGATTCGGGAATCTTTCATACAGACATTCCACGATAAAAGAATGCGGCGAAAGGATCCCGGGGTCCTCTACAAATTCCATGCCTTCGTCAAGGCCGACCTTCGCAGCCAGACGTCCCAGCTGCGGATCCTTCATCTCATCCGCGAAATACTCGAAGCCCAGAACGCATCCATATGGCGCGAGCGCGGTATGGATCGGATTCAGACAGGCTGTGACTTTCATCCGTTCGGACTTGCGTACGGTCTCCCGATCCGCCATGTACACGCCGGATAATTCAAACGGAGGTCTGCCGTTCGGGAAACTGTCCTCGATCACCAGATACTGCGGGCCTTCCGCATTCGCGAAAGGCGCGATGTAGGTCTTTTTCGCCGTAACGACGATATCCATATCCTCGATACCGTCCTGCTCCAGTGCCTGCTGCACCTGCGGTTCCGGCCGTGGCGTGATCTTATCGATCATTGTCCACGGGAAGGCGACCCTCGCTTCATCCGACAGCCATTCCAGATACTCCGCGCCGGCAAAGCCGCTTTTTACCCATTCTCCGGCGACTTCCAGGACAGCGTCGCGCAGTCTCTCTCCGTTATGAGAGCAGTTATCCATGGAAACAAGCGCCAGCGGATATCCGCCTGCCTTGTAGCGTTCGAGCAGCATTGCGGCCACAATGGCGATCGCGGGCCGCGCTTTATCTGGACCTTCGGAAAGATCCAGCCGGACAGAAGGCAGATACGCACCAGACGCGTCGCGCAGGGCGTAGCCTTTTTCCGTGATCGTAAAGGATACCAGCTCCAGGCTCTCACTGCGGAAGATTTCTATTAACCGCTCCCGATCTTCGGAAGCCTTGAGTGCCTCCGCAAAGCATCCGAAGACTTTCCTGTCCTGCGTCCCGTCGTTGCGCAGAATAACGGAAAGCACCAGATTATCATACGGACGGAATACACGGTCCACAATTTCCTCGTCAAAAGTCTCAACGCAGCTCAGTCCCGTGTACATATGGCCGTCATCGAGCAGATCATCCGCGATGCTGCCGATAAAAATCCGAAAGATATTGCCAATGCCAAAATGCGCCCATCTCGGCTCTGTGGCAGCCTTCTCTGTTATCTTCTCCAGATCGTAATCCGGAAGCGCGACACCTGCTTTCTCCCAGCCTTCGAGGTCACGCAGACCATCTCTTGTCAGTTTCATTCTTTCACCCCATCTTTATACGATATCAATTATTTACAATAGCACGAACCTGCCAAAATAGCAAGCCGCAATTAATCGGCACTCCTGCATCGACACCATTGCATCGGCGCCCCTGCGCCGTTGTTCCTGCGCACGGATTCTCTCTGCAGAACAAAAAAACCGGGGCATTCCCCACAGGAACTATGCCCCGGATTCTTTACAATTCTGTCAGTTTCCCCTGCATGAATTCACGCAGCGCCGCATGGCAGCCGCCGTCGAATGTATACAGTGAAATATTGCGTTTGTGCAGCTCCGCCATTGCTTTCGGTCCGAAATTCCGGCAGATCATCACATCGATGATGGAACCTTTGAGCATATCGATCCTTTCCTCCGAATTCTTGGGAAAGATACTCATCAGTTCTTTTTTGCGTACTTTTCCGTTATACAGAGAAAAGACCCAGAAATAGTTCGCCTGCTCGAAATTCATGGTCTCCGCGTTCGCTCCGTACGCGATCGCGATAAATGTGAAGCCGTCGTCGATCCTTCGTTTCATGAAGCTCCTCCTGCTGACTGCGGCCACGCTTAGCCGAACAGATGGAACCCTTTCTTCTCATAGGGCTCACAGGTCACGGAAACCAGTTCGTATCCGGTCGGATCGATCGCCGCGTGCATCTCTTCCTCCGAGATCGGGTTCTCGCAGATTATCACCGCGTTCTTCTTGCCTTTGGACGCTTTTACACTCTTCACATTAAAAGCCTTGCGGATCGCGTCCTGAATATGGGATTCGCACATCCCGCACATCATACCTTCAATACCGGCTGTTACCTTGTACATTCTGAACTCTCCTTATTCGCTGATATGCTCCATTCCCTGCCCGATGATCGTGCGCACATGATCATCCGCAAGCGAATAGAAAATACTCTTGCCCTCTCTGCGCGATTTCACCAGCTTATTGCGCTTCAGAATGCTCAGCTGATGCGAAACCGCTGACTGCGTCATGTTGAGCGCTTCCGCGATATCGCAGACACAGACCTCTGCTTCAAAAAGGACAAAAAGGATCCGGATCCGGGTGGAGTCGCCGAAGATCTTAAAAAGCTCCGCGAGATCATAGAGACTGTCCAGATCGGGGATTTTCTCATTCACCTGCCGCAGCAGATCCTGATGGACCTCTGTAACCTCGCAGCATTCGACTCTTTCTTCCGGTTTCATATTGCATTCTCCTTACAGATTCTTGACTCGCAGCGCGCGGATCGCGTTCAGTACCGCCAGCATCATCACGCCGGTATCCGCAAAAATCGCCGCCCACATATTCGCGATGCCGAGTGCGCCGAGAATCAGGCACAGCACTTTAACGCCGATCGCGAACCAGATATTTTCATAGACGATTCGGATGCATTTGCGGGAAATCTTGATGGATTTCGCGATTTTAAGCGGATCGTCATCCATCAGTACCACATCCGCGGCCTCGATCGCCGCGTCGGATCCAAGCGCGCCCATCGCGATCCCGACGTCCGCGCGGGACAGGACCGGCGCATCATTGATACCGTCTCCGACAAACGCAAGCTTGTATTTTCCTTTGGCTTCCTTCAGGAACTGCTCCACTTTGGTGACCTTATCCGCAGGCAGCAGCTCGCTG
>CACZPA010000242.1 GCA_902782895.1 uncultured Eubacteriales bacterium | reverse complement strand
GGCAGATTGATCAGCGCCAGTCCGTCATACTCCTCCGCCATGGCAAGTGCCATCGCTTCCGGCATGATCGTCTCGACGTCCGCCGGCATATTGCCGTGCATTTCGACAACGCCGACACCGATAAAAATCGTATTGCCGCCGCGCGCCAGATACGCTTCGACCTCTGACGCGAGCATTTTATTCAAGATTCTGGTTCTCATCTGCAATCCCTCTTAATAGATGCCCTTCAGACGCGGATACTTCTCCTGCACGTCCTTGATGTATCCTTCGTACTCATCGAGAGCGTCCTGCAGCTCCTTGATCGGCATCAGGCTCGCGATCTCACGGATCTCCGCCTCTCCCTGCGCGCAGAGAGCGTCTCTCTCTTCCACGCTCTGGGCCGGATCGTCATATCCCAGATGTTCTTCCGGTTTGCTGAAATAGTAAGCGGCCTTGACTCCGCAGTCGCGGCAGGCTTTCTGCAGGGCGGCAAGGCGCGGATCGGCGACAGCCATTTCGACCGGGATACCTTTTCCGCCTGGTACAACCGGCAGATATTCTTCCTGACCCATGATCCTGTAAGCGCCGTATTCCTGCACGCGCTTCTCCTTCATGTTCTCCGGGTCCCTCATTCTGGCCATCATCTGCTCCATGGTCATCTGCGGGATGCCGTGTCTCTTGTTGTACTCGGCTCTCGCGGATCTCATGTTGATGTGGCAGACCATAACTTTGGTCTCCTGGAAGAAATCACGGACAGCCGCGTCCACATACAGGGTCGCCGGACCGTGCGCGTCGACGATGAAAATCTTCCTGAATCCCTGCGCGACCAGAGAGTGCCAGATCTTCAGCAGATAATCGATGCTGTCGCGGACACTCATCTGCACCGTAGCGTTGCTGACGATCGTGCCGCCAGGGAAGAAATACGGATTGTTGATCAGCGCCAGTCCGTCAAACTCCTCCGCGAGACATACGGAATACGCCTCGGGTACAATCTGCTCCACGTCGATCGGAATAATACCGTGAACCTCAACGACACCCGTCGCCATAAAGATCGTGTTGCCGCCGCGCGCCAGATACTCTTCGACCTCCGACGCCAGCATCTTGTTCAGAATCCTTGTTCTCATCCTTTCTTTCCCTCCTGTTACGCTTTTTTACAAAAACGGCTGTCTCCGGATTCGGAGACAGCCGGATTCCTGTCTTAGTGCACAGGCTTTAAAGCCAGCTGCAGCTCTTACTTCTCGTCGCAGAGGAAGCAGGCGGCCTGCTGACCGTTGCCATAATCCTTCAGCTTCGGCACTTCCTTATGGCAGCGCTCTGTCGCGTACTGGCAGCGGTCCGCGAACGGACATCCGCTCGGACGCTCCATAACGCTCGGGACCTCGCCGATCAGCTTTACACGCTCACGCTGTTCATCCGCCTTCGGATCCGTGATCGGAACCGCGGAAAGCAGCGCCTTGGTGTAAGGATGCAGCGGATTGTCGTACAGAAGCTCCGCCGGAGCTGTCTCTACGACGCGGCCCAGATACATGACCACGATTCTGTCACTGATATGCTTGACAACAGACAGATCATGCGCGATGAAGATATAGCTCAGTCCCAGCTGAGACTGCAGATCCTCCATCAGATTGATGACCTGTGCCTGAATCGAAACGTCCAGCGCGGAAACGGGCTCGTCACAGACGATGATGTCCGGATTGGAAGCCAGCGCTCGTGCGATACCGATCCTCTGACGCTGTCCGCCGGAGAACTCGCGCGGTACGCGGGTTCGGTACTGCGGATCCAGTCCGACCAGACGGAAGAGCTCATCGATCCGGGCGTTATACTCCGCACGGCTGCTCGTCAGATGGTTGATGGTCAGGGGCTCTCCGACGATGTCTCCGGCCTTCTGGCGCGGGTTCAGCGAGGAGAACGGATCCTGGAAAATCATCGTGATCTTGGAACGGAACTGCTTGAGCTCTTTTTCCTTCATATGGGCAATGTTCTGTCCCTTATAGAGGATTTCGCCGCCATTGGGCGTCAAGGCGCGCATGAT
>CACZPA010000241.1 GCA_902782895.1 uncultured Eubacteriales bacterium | reverse complement strand
GGTCTGGAAGTTACCATGATCACGGACGTTACCCCGGTTCCGCATAACGGATGCCGTCCGCCTAAGCGCAGAAGAGTTTAATAGGGAGGTATAGACAATGGCAGTTAATAGAGATCCTATTCTGAAAAGATGCCGTTCTCTTGGCCTCGAACCGATGTATTTAGGCATCAGCAAGACTTCCAAGAGACAGCTTAAGAGAACAAACCGCAAGGTCAGCGAATACGGTACCCAGCTTCGCGAGAAGCAGAAGGCCAAGTTCATCTATGGCGTTCTGGAGAAGCCGTTCCGCAACTATTATGAGAAGGCTCTTCGCATGAAGGGCATGACCGGTACCAACCTGATGATCCAGCTGGAGACCCGTCTTGACAACATCATCTTCCGTCTGGCATGGGCAAGAACCCGCCGCGAGGCTCGCCAGATCGTAGAGCACAAGTTTGTCCTGGTTAACGGCAAGACCGTAAATATTCCTTCTTATCAGGTTAAGCCCGGAGACAAGATCGAGATCAAGGAAAAGAACAAGACTTATCAGCGCATGAAGGACATTCTGGACGCGACCAATGGCCGTATCGTTCCGGAGTGGCTTACCGCGAACTCTGAAGCTCTTGAGGCTTCTGTAAACGCTCTGCCGACCCGTGAGCAGATCGATGTTCCGGTTGACGAGATGCTGATCGTCGAGTTGTATTCCAAATAATTAACGCGAAGTAAAGGAGGATCCCTGTGTTAGAATTTGAGAAACCACGTATTGAAGTTTCGAATATATCGGAAGACGGGAAGTACGGGTGCTTCGTGGTCGAGCCTCTGGAACGTGGCTACGGAATCACGTTAGGGAACTCTTTGCGCAGAATTATGCTTTCTTCTTTGCCGGGAGCTGCAGTTTCCAGCATCCGGATCGAGGGAGTCCTGCATGAGTTCAGCACGATCCCCGGTGTCAAAGAGGATGTGTCGGACATCATTCTGAATATCAAGAATCTGGCGCTGCGCGCGGTCTCCGATTTTGAGGAGCCCCTGACCGCCTATATCGATTATCAGGGCGAGGGAGTCGTGCACGCTTCGGACATCAAGATTGACCAGAGTCTGGTAGAGATCACCAATCCTGACCTTGTCATCGCGACACTTTCCGGCGGAGAGAGCAATCATCTCTCCATGGAGCTTGAGGTCACGACCGGACGGGGTTACGTCGGCGCGGATAAGAATAAGAAAGCGGGACAGGCTATCGGAGTGATTCCGGTGGATTCCCTGTACACGCCTGTGGAGCGCGCAAACTTCACAGTTGAGAATACCCGTGTCGGTCAGAATATCGATTATGATAAGCTGACACTGGAAGTCTGGACCAAGGGAACGATCCGTCCCCAGGAAGCGGTCAGTCTGGCCGCCAAGATCCTGAACGACCATCTGGCGCTGTTCATTAATCTTTCTGACAAGGCGAAGGATGCCGACATCATGGTCACCAAGGATCCTGACGAGAAAGAAAAGGCCCTGGAGATGACGATCGAAGAGCTGGATCTGTCTGTGCGCTCTTACAACTGTCTGAAGCGCGCCGGCATCAATACGGTCGAAGATCTGACATCCCGGACAGAAGAAGAAATGATGAAAGTACGGAATCTCGGACGCAAGTCTCTGGACGAAGTGCTTGGAAAGCTGGAAGAGCTTCATCTGAAGCTTAAATCCAACGAAGAATGAGATAATATATCGGGAGGTATAATATGGCTGGATACAGAAAGCTCGGGAGAACCTCTTCCCAGCGGAAAGCGATGCTGAGAAGCCTGGTTACGAATCTGTTGTATCATGGCAAGATTACGACCACCGCTACCCGCGCCAAGGAGGTCCGCAAGATCGCCGAGAAGCTGATAACACTGGCGGTTCGTGAGAAAGATAACTACGAGACAGTTACCGTTACGCAGAAGGTTCCCAAGAAGACCGCTGACGGTAAGAGAGTAAAAGAGAAGAACAGCGAAGGCAAGATGGTGACCGTATACGAAGAGATCACCAAGACCATCAAGAAGGACAATCCTTCCCGTCTGCATGCCCGCCGTCAGATGCTGCAGGTATTCTACGACATTACCGAGACACCTGCTGACGGAGTCAAGAAGCGCAGCCTGAGCAAGAAGGTTGACCTTCCTGCCAAGATGTTCGACGAGATCGGCCCGAAGTATGACAACCGTAAGGGCGGCTACACCCGTATCGTTAAGATCGGACCCCGTAAGGGAGACGCCGCAGAGATGGCGATCATCGAGCTGGTATAACAGGAATCAAACGGGTTCGCCGCTAGACGAACCCGTTTTCTTTCACAGTCAGATGCTGATCCGGCGGACCGTATGAGCCGCAAGGAGGATACATAAATGGAATGGATGCTGGAGGCTAACAAGGTTTCCTACGATTATGCCGTTTTTGACGAAAACGGTACGGAAACCGGCAAAGTCAGAGCCGTCGACCGTGTGGACCTGTACGTGCGCAAGGGTGAATTCGTTGCGATCCTCGGCCACAACGGATCAGGCAAATCCACGCTTGCCAGACACGTAAACGCTTTGTTCCTTCCGACAGAGGGGGACATGCTCGTGGAAGGCATGAATACCAAGGACGACAGTAAGATCTGGGACATCCGCAGGAAGGCCGGCATGGTTTTCCAGAATCCGGACAATCAGATCATCGCTTCGATCGTCGAAGAGGACGTTGCTTTCGGCCCGGAGAATCTCGGGTTCGCGCCACCTAAGATCGTGGAGAATGTCAATGCGGGACTGACAAGTGTACACATGGATGAATACCGGAATGCTTCCCCGAATAAGCTGTCGGGCGGGCAGAAGCAGCGTGTCGCGGTCGCGGGGATCCTCGCGATGGAGCCGGACTGCATAATTCTGGATGAACCGACGGCAATGCTGGATCCTTCCGGCCGCAGAGAAGTTATGGAGACCATAAGCTTCCTGAACCGGGAGAAAGGGATCACGATCCTGTATATTACCCATCATATGGACGAGGCCGCCAAAGCGGACCGCATCATCGTGATGGATAACGGGCAGATCGTGATGAGCGGCACGCCGCGCGAGGTCTTCTCGCAGGTTGACCGCATGAAGGAACTGGGACTGGACGTGCCGCAGGCGACGGAGCTTGCCTGGAGGCTGCGTAAACATGGTCTGGACGTCCGGCCGGACGTGATGACGATGGAAGAGATGACGGAGGAGCTATGTCGATTGAAGTCAGGCACGTAAGCTATATATATGAAGCCGGGACTCCTTTCGAGCTCGCGGCGCTTTCGGACGTCAGTTTTACCATAAACAGCGGAGAATTCATCGGGCTGATCGGACATACCGGATCGGGCAAATCGACGCTGATCCAGACCCTTAACGCGCTGCTGACGCCATCGGAGGGCGAAGTCCTGTTCAACGGAGTCAATATCTTCGACCCGGAGCAGAAGGCAAACCGCCGCATGATCCGGCAGAAGGTCGGACTGGTCTTCCAGTATCCGGAGAATCAGCTCTTTGAGATGACGGTTTATAAAGACGTGGCGTTCGGCCCGAGCAATATGAAGCTTTCCGATGAGGAGATCCGCGAGCGTGTCGATTGGGCGATGGATCTTGTCGGTCTGGAGAAGCGTTATTATGAGAAGTCACCGTTTGATATGTCTGGTGGACAGAAGCGCAGGGTCGCCCTGGCCGGTGTTCTTGCGATGCGCCCGGAGGTCCTGATCCTGGATGAGCCCGCGGCCGGACTGGATCCGCAGGGTCGGGACGAGCTGTTTGAAAGGATCGCTTCGCTACGGGATAAGACAGGCATGGCGATTATTCTTGTCAGTCACAGTATGGATGATGTCGCGCAGTATGTGGACAGGATTCTCGTGATGGATCATGGAAAGCTCCGCTACGATGATACGCCTGCCGCGGTATTCCGCCATCGGAAAGAGCTGGAGGAGATGGGCCTTGCGGTGCCGGAGATCTCCGTGCTCGGCGATCTGCTGCGGGAGCGCGGTTTTGAGATCCCGGATGACGTTATCCGCATCGAAGATATGGAGAAAAGCCTTGTGGATCTTTTCGGAAAAGGAGAGGCAAAGTGATACGGGATATTACGATCGGACAGTATTATCCGGTGGATTCCCCGGTGCATCGCCTGGATCCTCGGGTAAAGCTTGCAGGGACATTTCTGTTTATCGTTTCCATCTTTTTTGTCAATAACGCGGTAGGGTTCCTTCTGGCGCTCGTGATGTTCGCGGCGATCGTGAAGCTCTCCCGTATACCGTTTTCCTACATGGTCAGGGGCCTTAAGGCCATCGTGATCCTGCTTGTCTTCTCTGTGGTCATGAATCTTTTCCTGATCAAAGAGGGGACAGTTCTTGTGCATTTCTGGATCATTACGATTACGGACCGCGGTGTGAAAAACGCGTTCTTCCTGGGCCTGCGCCTGATCCTGCTCGTGCTCGGCAGTTCACTGATGACGCTGACCACCACGCCGCTGTCGCTGACGGACGGTATGGAGAAGGCGATGCGCCCGCTGAAGAAGATCCATATTCCCGTGCACGAGATTTCCATGATGATGAGTATCGCGCTGCGTTTCATCCCGATCCTGCTGGAGGAGACCGACAAGATCATGAAGGCGCAGCAGGCGCGCGGGGCGGATTTCGAGACGGGAAATCTGTTCGAGAGGGCCAAAGCGATGGTCCCGATCCTGGTACCGCTGTTTATCTCGGCCTTCCGCCGGGCGGACGATCTCGCGACCGCGATGGAATCCCGCTGTTACAGAGGAGATTCCGGCCGCACACGGATGAAAGAACTGAAATATACAAAGCAGGATAAGATCGCGTATCTGATCCTGATTCTCGGGGCGGCGCTTCTGATCGCTTCGCGCTTTCTGCCGGTCGCATCCTTCCTGACCAATACCGGGGGCACGATATGAGTCGTCGGATCCGTATGACGGTGGCCTACGACGGTACGGCTTACGCGGG
>CACZPA010000240.1 GCA_902782895.1 uncultured Eubacteriales bacterium | reverse complement strand
CCACACGAGACCTGTCCCGAGCAAAGTGATTTTGCCGCCGATGCTGGCGGAGCTGCGTGAGGGCAATCCGGATATAGATATCACGTTACTGGTTGCAACGGGCTGCCATCGCGGGACAACAGACGCCGAACTGGAAGCGAAGTTAGGGACAGAAGTCTTCCGTAATGAGAAGATCGTTGTGCATGACGCGACGGATCCTGACAGCAACATCAAAATCGGCGTGCTGCCCTCCGGCGCGGATCTAATCATCGACAAAACAGCAGCCCAGACGGATCTGCTGATCGCCGAAGGCTTCATTGAGCCCCATTTCTTCGCGGGTTTTTCTGGGGGCCGCAAGAGCGTCCTTCCCGGGATCTGCGATAAAGTGACGGTTTTCGGCAACCATTGCGCGCGTTTTATCAACGATCCGGCTGCGCGGACCGGCATTCTGACGGACAATCCGATCCACGCCGACATGGTCAGCGCGGCGAAGCAGGCGCATCTTGCCTATATTGTCAACGTGATCCTGGACGAAAACCAGAAGGTCGCCGCGGCATTTGCGGGAGATCCTTTTGCCGCCCATGAAGCCGGATGTGAGATGATCCTGCGGTATTGCCGCGTCGCGGCTAAACCTGCTGACATCGGGATCACTTCAAACGGCGGGGCACCGCTGGATCAGAACGTCTATCAATGCGTGAAAAGCATGACGGCGGCGGAGGCGACCGTGAGGGACGGAGGACCGATCATCCTCTGCGCGGAATGCGCGGACGGGATCGGCGGGGACAGTTTTTACCGCGCGCTGCGCGACTGCAAAGACGCAGAAAGCCTTCTCGCTCAGATTTCACAGGTTCCACAGACCGAAACTATTCAGGACCAGTGGCAGGTTCAGATCCTCGCGCGGATCCTGATCCATCATCCGGTCATCATGGTTACGAGTCCGGAGCTTGCGGACGCGGTGCAAAAAATGAAGATGATCTACGCGTCGGACCTGCAGGAGGCGCTTCGAATCGCGGAGCAACTTGTCACAGGCGGGGACAGAAACGCCGGCGTTATCAGAACCCCGGAACCGACATATACAGTAATCCCGAACGGAATTTCCGTAATCGTTACCGATTGAGGAGGCAGCAGAAATGGCTGAAGACAGAGAAATAATAATAGTCAGGACCAGTGTGATCGGAATACTGGCCAATATAGCCCTCGCGGCATTTAAGGCGGCGGTCGGGCTGATTACGCATTCCATCGCGGTCGTGCTGGACGCGGTCAACAACCTGAGCGACGCGCTTTCGTCCGTGATTACAATCATCGGAACCAAGCTTGCGGGGCGCCAGCCGGACAAGAAGCATCCTCTTGGCCACGGCCGGATCGAGTATCTGACGGCCCTGATTGTCGCGGGACTGGTGCTGTATGCCGGTATCACATCCCTGGTTGAGTCCATCAAGAAGATCATTCATCCGGAAATCGCGGACTATTCGGTCGTCTCCCTGATCATCATCGCCGCGGCGGTCGTCGTCAAGCTGCTGCTTGGCCGATACGTTAAGAAAAAAGGCGAAGAGGCGGACAGCCAGGCCCTTGTCGCATCCGGCTCGGACGCGAGCTTTGACGCGATCCTTTCCGCGTCTGTACTGGCGGCCGCGGTCTTCTTCCTGATTACAAATATCAGTATCGAGGCTTATATCGGCGTCCTGATTTCCCTCATCATTATCAAATCCGGTATCGAGATGATGATCGAGACGCTGAACGACATCCTCGGACATCGCACGGACAAAGAGACGGCTGTTGCCATCAAGCAGACGATCTGCGAGGATCCGGAAGTGCTCGGGGCTTATGACCTTTTCCTGTACAACTATGGTCCGGACAGAAATTACGGATCTGTACATGTGGAAGTCAGGGACACTTTGACGGCGAACGAGATCGACGCGCTGGACCGTCGTGTGCAGGCGAATGTTTATCTGAAGCATCACGTGATCCTGACCGGAATCGGTATCTACGCGGTCAACATGAGCGATGACGAAGCCGGAATCATGCGCAGGAACGTTATCGAAAAAGTCCTGGCGCATTCTTACGCGATGCAGCTGCACGGATTCAATGTCGATCTGCAGCAGAAAACCATGCGGTTCGATGTCGTGCTTTCATTCGAATGCGACAGAGATGAAGCGCTTCGGGAGATCTGCGAAGAGATCCAGGCCATGTATCCGGAGTACAAGCTCTTTGTACAGCCGGACATCGACGTTTCGGAATAAGCCGAAAAGACTGAATCATTACCGGAAAGCAAAAAAGACCGGCGGCGCTGTGCCGTCGGTCTTTTGTATCGGCTGGATGTTATTCCAGTCCGCATTCGACATGGAAGCCGGTCGTGCAGCTGATGGAGTAGCAGTAGTGTCCCTTCGGGAGCTTCAGCTGGATGTTCTTTTCCTCAAAGTGAGTATCCGTGACCTGATAGACGGGTTCACCGGCGTCATTGAGTACCGCGAAGGTGAAAGGCGCGTCCGCCTCGAATTTCAGATCGAGATAATAGTTATCGGCATATGTCACTTTAAAATCCGCCCAGCGGTTGTCGACGACCGGATGATCGATGGAGGAGGCCTGCTGGGAGGTCTGCGAAAACGGTCTCTGTTCCGTCAGGACGATGTTCACGACAGCTCCCAGAATGATGACAGTGAAGAATACAGCAAGGAGAACGCTGTCACCGCGGCGGCTGCGGCTGGAGGCAGGATTCCGCATGATGAAACAGCCGCGCAGCAGCACAATGCCTTCGATAGCGGACGTCAGGAACTGGATGAGCAGCGGAAGGGTCGGATGCGTAATGAGACGGATCGCGAAGATGACGGCACTTAAGGCAAAAATGAGACCGACGATCAGCGCTAATTTCGCCCAGCGGTTGTTCATCTCCAACAGGGACTGTGTATCGGTGAAGATCTCATAGGCTTCCTCCGGCAGGGACGGATCATAGAGCTTGCGGAAATAATGCCATCCGTTAAAAGTCGAGTTGATGTATTCCCATCCCTGCTCGCGGAAGGTCTCGATATAGCGTCCCATATCTTCGATCCTGCCGTAATCCAGTTGATAGCGGTAGCGGACGTCCGGATTCTTGACGAATTCACTGCTGAAGCATCCGCCCCTGACAAGCTGCCAGCCCTGTTCAGAAGCCTTGTCCAGATCTTCGGTTTCTTTCTGGTAATTCCAGGCAGAGTACAGACGGAAAGATTTTTTGTAATTTGCAGACATGTGTTACACCCCCTGTGCGTTTTCCAGCATGCGCTGAAGCCTTTTAATCTCCGCTCTTAATGCCGTCCGGCCGGAATCGGTCAGCTGATACAGCCGCCGGCGCTCCTGGCCAGGCTCATCGGACATAATCTCGCGGATCCAGCCTTTTTTCATCATATTGCTTGTCGCTCCGTACATCGTACCGGAGCCGATGGTAACGTCCCCGCCGGAGAGCTTCTCCGTCATCTGCATGATGCCGTAGCCGTGATTGGCACCTTTGGCCAGACAAAGCAGAATGTAATAGTAGCTTTCCGACATCGGTTCACTGCGTTTCATGTATGTCACCTCCTGATATGTCATATGCTGATATGTCGCTTGACGACTGTATCATATCACGACATATGTCGGCTGTCAACATATTTTTGAAAAATTTTTCAACTTTTTTTGAAAGGTTCCGGCTGGATGCGGCAATTTAATAGATGGAAAGGGGGGATCTCCGGTGGATAGGATGGATTTTCAAAGAGTTCTTCCGGGGATAACCGCGTTCGAAGACATGGACTGTGTAATCTTCAACGATGTGGAGTATAAGATTAACGATTAAGCACAAAGGATAATATGCATTCAAAAAGGCTTGTGAAAACGGTTTTCGTTCTTTCACAAGCCTTTTTGCGGATTATTCTGTTTTCTGATACAGTTACATAAACTCCGGCCGCAGGCATTCCATTTCAATGGCTGTCTGCGGATCATGGTTGTCCTCAGCAGCTGCAGCTTCAGCGCAGCTTGAGTCCGTCGCGGAAAGCGTCCCCGACCTTCTCGGCGGCCAGCAGATAGCTGTTGTCGCCGATTCCGAAAGCGATCGCCTGCAGCTTGGCCGGGTCGATTTTGCCGTCGGTCAGGATCTTTTCGTCGACACTTGTTCCGACGATCTCGCCGAACAGATGGCAGTGCTCCGGTTCATAGGAGATCAGCGTGCAGGAGAGCGCGAGCGGCAGCTCTTCAAAATACGGCGCGTTGACCTGCTCGGAGCGGACGGGTGTAAGACCGGCTTTGCGAATCTTGTCGACAACCTTATTAGCGGAATCAATTCCGACATAATCGCAGGCGGCAAGAGTGTCCCGTGTCCCGATGCTGACCGTAAAACAGCCGCTTTTCAGGATATTCTCTGTCGTCTTGTGTTCTTTGCTGAGGCAGAGGAAAACCTGCGTGTCGTCGCCGACGCTGCCCCATGCTGCCGTCATGGCGTCCGGATTCCCGGCCTCGTCATAGGTCCCGATCACAAGGACCGGCTGCGGATAGATAAGCGGCTTATTGCCAAGATTCTTTCTCATACTAAAACCTCCTGAATGTATTGATACGAACTTAAGCAGCGGTATTGTTGTCCGTGCCGTTATCGTTGCCGTTGTCTCCGTCCCCGATCAGCGCGAGAATCGCCGCGTCAAAATCCGTCAGTTCGACCAGACGGAAATAATGCACGAAGAGATCGATCAGTCGGTTCATTCCGTTCGGATCCTCTGCGGCGGAATCGCTGCCGTTGAGGCGGTCCAGATTCGCGCTGATCAGCATCAGCAGCGCATAGACCATACGGTGAAATACCCTGAAACTCCGGGCGGGTGTGATCTTCGGATCGCCGAACGGGAAGCCGCGGAACAGGATATCGTTCGCGAGCACGCGGCAGAAGAAACGCTCAAAATCCGGATAGGCCCGGCAGATTTTGTCCGGCACTTTATATTGTATAATATCGTAATATCGGTAATTGTCAAGACGAAGAGCCGCGTCGGCATATTCCACAAGCGTCTCGGACTGCCGGGAGGCGTAATCCAGAATAATGCGAAGCTCATCCATCATGACCTGGCTGTCCTCGGGAGCGGGCTCTGCATCGTCGATCAGCCGCGCGATCAGATCCAGCTTGCGCTGCAGCGTTTTACCGGAGACCGTCATCATCTCCGCACTCAGCAGAGAAAGCTTTCTGCGGTAAAGGTCGTCCGGATCAGCGGCAGGAATCTCATAGGGAAGCTCGAAAGTCAGCGTTTCCCGGTCAAATCCGTCGGGAGCTCCCGGATCCGCCAGCAGCTCCAGCGTTTTTTCACAGCCGTTGCCGCAGCAGCAGAGCGGAAGCGGACCGAATTTTACCGCCCGCGGGAAATACCGGCAGACGGACGGAAGAGCTGTCTCTCCGCAGGCGCTTTGGAGCCTGCAGAGTCCCTCCGCGTCCAGCATGCGGCATCTACCATAGAAATTCGGATTCATGTCTGCATATTTATAGACGTCCGCGCTCTGGTGAAGGGAGAAGGAGGCATCCAGATCCCGGCGAATATCCTCTGGACAGGGCAGGCCGACCAGATTCCGGTATTCTTCCAGGGATACCGTGATACTGAGACTGCTGCAGCAGGTGTTCCGGCAATTGCTGCCCTTGCAGGAAAAATAGCTATAATAGGCAGGAACGGCGAAACTTATTTCGGCTCTGTTCATGCTGCATCGGCCTCCTTCCTTAAAACGATCCAAAACACAATAATTATACGTATTTTGAGATAAAATGCAAGAATGATTTTGTAAACATTCTGAAAACAGGGCGGCGGACAAAACCAAGCGATTGAAACGGGGCCACAGACATACAGCTTGACAGAACCGGGGACACAGGCTATACTAAAAACATCAGAAAACGGACAGCGCGGCCGCAAGCCGTGCTGGTTGAATCTGCACAAAAGAATACTTGATGAAGGAGGTTGATCACTTTGAGGATCACGGATCTGACGATTACAAGATTCAGAAGTACGGTCTGTACCAAACCGGACCATATAGGACATCAGCACCCTTGTCCGCCAAGACCGGCAACGGTTACGCTGTACGCGATCGAGACGGATGAGGGAGTGACAGGCTACAGCTTGAGCTCGGACGCGTTCTATACGGTCAAAGAGGGCATCGAGATCCCGGGAGGAGACATCTCGGCATCCTTGAAAAATCTCAGCAACGAAGCGGTTCAGAGCACGCAGAACGCGGCGGACGATGTATATCTGAAGAAGGTTAAGCCGGTTCTCGTCGGGCAGGATCCTTTTGAGCGGGAGAAGATTTTCCACATGCTCTACAAGATGCAGCGCAGCAACAATAACGCTGGGCTTTCGGACGGCGTGCTGAATCACGTGGACCAGGCGCTGTGGGATCTGTTCGGACGCTATTGCGGACTGCCGGTCTATAAGCTGCTGGGCGGACACAGGACCAAGGTCAGCGCGTACGCGAGCACGATGGTCGGGGACACTTTTGCCGGGGGACTGAGCACGCCGGAGGAATACGCGAAATTCGCGAAACAGTGTGTCGATGAGGGCTATCGTGCGGTCAAGCTGCATACCTGGGCGGATGACGACTGGTCCGGAGATCATGTTTACGGACATCCGGATGTCAACAAGGATATCGAAGCCTGCGCGGCAGTGCGGGAAGCTGTCGGCCCGGATATCGAGCTGATGGTGGACTGTTTCCACTATTATGACCGTTATGACGCGCTCAAGCTCGGCAAAGCGCTGCAGGATCTAAACTATCTGTGGTATGAGGAGCCGATGGAGGAGTATAACATCGAGTCCTATAAATGGCTGCATGAACGGCTGGAGATTCCGATCATCGGGCCGGAAGTCATGAAGGGAAAATACTGGACGAGAGCAGAGTGGATCGTCAATGGTGTCTGCGACATTTCCCGCAGCGGCTGCGGAGACGTCGGCGGCATCACACCGCTCATGAAAACCGTTCATACCTGCGAATCCTTCGGCATTCCGCTGGAGATTCACGGACGCGGAGCCGGCGCGCTGCATGTGATGGGCGCGATGATGGTACCGGGCCGTTATTATGAGCGCGGCATGCTGCATCCGTTCCTGGAATACAACAACACACCGCCATGGCTGAATGCGCCGATGGATCCGATGGACAAGGACGGATATGTTGCCGTTCCGCAGAAGCCGGGCCTGGGATATGACCTGAACTGGGATTATATCCGCGAGAATAGAATCGTATGAGAAGGGCGGCCGGATCCGCATATGCAGAACGCGAAGCGGGCCGGAAATGCTTGACTTATTTTTGTCAAACTGCTTGACTTAATTCACTTGCAAGTGTATACTGGAAATGCTCTAAAATCTTAATATATTCAGGAGTTATATAATGAAACAGTATTTCAACTTAAAGGGTCAGGTTGCGATCGTAACAGGATGCTCTACCGGACTTGGCGTTCAGATGGCTAAGGCTCTGGCTAACCAGGGAGCGAATATCGTAGCCGTTGCCCGTCGTCAGAACCTGATCGACGAAGTTGCTGAGAATCTGAAGAAGGATTATGGCGTAGAAGCCATCGGAATCCGCTGCGACATTACCAGCACCGAGGATGTAGACAACTGTGTTAAGGCCGTTATGGAGCGTTTTGGCCGTATCGATATTCTGGTAAACAATGCCGGCACCGGCGCTGTTGCTCCGGCTGAGGACATCACCGATGATCAGTTCAACAACGAGATGAATATCGACCTGTTCGGAACCTTCCGTATGGCCCGCGCGGTTGCCAAGACCGCTATGATCCCGGCGAAATACGGCCGCATCATCAACATCGCTTCCATGTACGGTCTGGTCGGCAACAAGATCGCCGGATCCGCTCCGTATCACGCGGCAAAGGGCGGCGTTGTCAATCTGACCCGTGCTCTGGCTGCAGAGTGGGGCAAGTACGGCATCACCGTTAACAGCATCTGCCCGGGTTATTTCTACACCCCTCTGACCCAGGCTACACTGGACACCGAGTTCTTCCAGGCTAACGCGAAGGCGTTCATCCCGGAGGAGCGTTATGGTCATGAGGGCGAGCTGGACAGCGCGGCTCTGTTCCTGGCGGCTCCGGAATCCACGTATGTAACCGGTATCGCGCTTCCGGTCGACGGCGGATACACCTGCATGTAATCCATCCGGGGGAGAGAACCATCAATGTCATTTGTGACTTCACGTGAGCTTCTTCTGGACGCGCAGACAAGACATTACGCCGTAGGCGCGTTCAATGTCGAGAATATGGAATTCGTACAGGCTGTCATCGCGGCAGCCGAGGAAGCGCAGGCTCCCGTTATCCTGCAGACAACACCGGGCACGCTGAAATACGCCAAGCCCTGGCTGTTTGCCGCGATGGTCAAGGCAGCCGCGGAGCACGCAAGTGTTCCGGTTGTGATGCATCTTGACCACGGGGACAGTTTTGACACCGCGATGCGGTGCTTCCGCGCCGGGTACAGTTCCATCATGATCGACGGCTCCAAGCAGCCTTTCGAAGAGAACGTGCGGCTGACCCGCAGTGTTGTGGAGGCCTGCCATTCCGCGGGGATCCCGGTGGAGGCCGAGCTTGGCAAGGTCGGCGGCAAGGAAGACGATCTCGTGAACGCGGATGACAGTCCTTATACGGATCCCGGGCAGGCCCGCGAATTTGTGGAGAGGACCGGTGTGGATTCGCTTGCGATCGCGATCGGAACAGCGCACGGTGTATACAAAGTACCGCCGGTGCTGGACGTGGAGCGGATCGACGCGGTCAAGAGGCTTGTTTCGATACCGTTTGTCCTGCATGGAACCTCCGGCGTACCGGACGATAAGGTCCGGGACTGCATACGGAGAGGGATGTGCAAGGTGAATTACGCGACGGATCTGCGGATCGCCTATACACAGGGCGTAAAGGATTATATCGCAAAGAATCCGGAGGTTTTCGATCCAAAGAAATACGGTGCGGCAGGACTTGCAAACGTGAAACAGTATGTACTGGGACGGATGGAAGTGCTTGGCTGCATCGGCAAAGCCTGAGTAACAGGCGTAAGCAGTACAGAAGCAGGACCGGATCGCCCGGGTTACCCGGACACCGGTCCTTTTTGTATGTTCTGACGGAATCAGGGACAGTTTTTATAGCTTTTTTTGCAGACATTTTTCCGAGAATAACTGTTGTCAAAAAAAGAAGATACTGATATAATTTCTATGTATATATTGAGATGGATCCGGGCGGCGGACAGACGGAACTGTCCCGGAGAGAATCAGTTTTTCCTGAAGAAGAAGGATATACCAAGATGAAACCTTTACGGTTTTTTACAGATAAAACAATAAGCAGACCGTACAGCTGGCCACGAATCCTGCTGACGGTACTGATGATAACCGCGTTGCTGACGATTTGCGGATGCCAGGCGCCGGGTGTTGCCGGCACGGCAGTGGATGTCATGACGGATTCGTCCGCAGAGGAGTCTGCGGAGATGCTGATCACGACAGGCTATGATAATGTAGCGGAAAGCCCTGCGGGAGGATACCTGTGGCTGGTGGATGAGGAGCATCTGCTTTCGCCCGGATATGTTCCGGAGAACCTGACCGAAGCGGGGGACGGCATATACGCCGCCAGAGAAGCCGCGGAGGGGTGGCTTTCCATGCTGCGCGGGATGCAGTTTGACGGCGTGGACGCGACAGGACTAAGCCTTGTAAGCGGATATCGTTCCTATGACGAACAGAGCGCGGACATCGAGACACGGAAGCAGGAATATCTGGCGGAAAGCTATACAGAAGAGAAAGCCGCCCGGTTCGCGTTGTATGATTATGGTCAGCCGGGAGCGGATCCGCGTCAGACGGGGATGATTCTGGAAGCGGTCATGAGTGACGGTTCGGATCTGGCCGCCTCAAAGCCGGGAGAATGGCTCCGCAAGAACGCGGAGGCCTATGGTTTTGCCGTGCAGTGGACGGATTCCGGAATCACGATGCGCTATGTGACCGCGGTTCACGCGATCGCGATGCGGACACTGGAAACGGATGTCGCCGGATATCTGCAGTATCTTGACGCCAGCCGTTCCTATGTCGTCGAGATGGACGGAGCAATGTACAGAATCCGGATCACGGAAGGCATCGATCCGAAGATGGGACCGATCCTTTTTGCCTGTGGAGATAACCGGGGCAATACGATCGTTGTTACGCCGGAAGGATAAGGCGAGTGGATGGATATACGGGAAAAAGACGTACTGCGGCTCAAGAAGCTGCACCCCTGCGGGTCTTACACATGGCAGGTTCTGCGGGTCGGGATTGAGTTTCGACTACGCTGTGAAGGCTGCGGTCATGAAGTAGTCCTTCCCAGAGAAAAGGCAGAGAAGCGGGTCCGCCGGATCCTGCGGGACGGACAGGAGATCAACCCTAATACTTAATATAGACAAAGAGGTACAGAATATGGCGAAAATTCGGATCGTGACGGACTCGGCGACAGATATGCCGCAGAGCGTAAAGGAGCAATACCCGGAGGTTATTATCGTTCCGCTGACTGTCGTAACAGATGACGGCAGGCTGCTGGACGATGAAGTGGAGATTACATCCAAGCAAGTCAACGATGCGGTTCGGGCAGGCAAGGTCTATAAGACCACACAGGTCATTCCAGAGAAATTCCGGGAAGTTTTTGAAGCCTGCGTTAAAAGAGGAGAAGCGGTTATCTATGTCGGTTTTTCCAGCGGGCTGTCAGGGACGGTTCAGTCGGGAAGAGTCGCGGCGGAGCTGGTCAAGGAAGATTATCCGGACGCGGATATTACCGTAATTGATACGCTTTGCGCTTCCTTTGGATTCGGGATGGTCGTTATGCGCGCGGCAGAGCTGGTGCGTAAGGACCTGCCGAAGGAAAAGGTCGTTGAGGGCATCGAATTCTACGCGAAGCATCAGGAGCATGTTTTCAGCGTCGATAAGCTGCTCTATCTGCGCCGCGGCGGCCGGATCAGCGGATTCTCCGCTTTTGTCGGCGATACGCTCAATATCAAGCCCGTCATGGATATGGAAGACGGCAAGCTGATCCCGCGTTATAAGGAGAGGGGACATAAGCGCGCGATGCAGAGGATCGTGGAGATGGTCCGCCAGAAGTCGCTGAACGCGGATATTTCCAACCAGATCATCGGCATCAATCACAGCGATTGCTATGAGTTTGTCAAGGAACTGGAGGAAATGCTGACAGAGCAGCTCGGCGTTCATAAGTATATCGAATCCGTGATCGGGAGCGTGATTTCCTGCCATACCGGTCCGGGTACGATCTCTATGTATTTTCTGAACGCGTGGCCGGAGGATCCGGAGCTCATCGTTGTAAAGTAATATTGGAATAGGAAGATCGGACAAACAGGGAGGTTCATCATGAGACAGGAAAAGGATATCGAGAAGGTTCTG
>CACZPA010000239.1 GCA_902782895.1 uncultured Eubacteriales bacterium | reverse complement strand
TATATTCACGAGCAGGGGAAAGTCTGCAACATCACGCCGGAGTATTCGCTGCTGCTAAAGGGCGGATTCACGCCGGTCCGAGCCGAGATCCGCGCGGCCAGACAGCGCTTCGCGGACGCCGGCGAGGCGGATAAAGTCCATTACGAAGACGTCCTGCTGCAGATGCTGGATACGGTCTCCGCGTTCTGCGAGCGCTACCGCAAGGCCGCTATAGAAGCCGGCAACACGGTCGTCGCGGAGTCTTTCGCACAGATTCCGGAGCACGCGCCGCAGACCTTCCTGCAGGCATTGCAGTTCCTGCGCATTATTCATTACTGTCTCTGGTGCTGCTTCCACTACCACAACACGCTCGGCCGATTTGATCAGTATATGCTGCCCTGGTACCAGGCGGATATCGCCGAGGGACGGATCGACAATGACACCGCACTCGAGCTTGTTGAGGAGTTTTTCCTGTCCCTGAACCGCGATTCGGACCTGTACCCCGGCATGCAGCAGGGAGACAACGGCCAGAGCATGGTGCTTGGCGGTTTTGACGCCGAGGGCAACGAAATGTTTAACGACCTTTCCGCTCTCTGTCTGCAGGCCAGCCTTGAGCTGAAGCTGATTGACCCAAAAATCAACCTGCGCGTCGGCCGGAAGACTCCGCTCGAGCGCTATATCTCCGGTACACGGCTCACCCGGCAGGGGCTTGGTTTCCCGCAATATTCCAACGACGATATCGTCTGCGAAGCGCTTCGCAAATGGGGCTACCGCGAGGAGGATCTGACCGGTTATACCGTCGCAGCCTGCTGGGAATTCATCATTCCCGGATACGGCATGGATATCCCGAATATCGCGAGCCTGTCCTTCCCCGCTTGCGTCCGCAGAGCGCTGGAGCGGCCGGAAGCATGGGATTCTTTTGATACGCTGCTGTCCACGGTCCGCGAGGAAATCTTCCTGGAATCCGCTGCTTTGCGCGATTCTGTCCACAATCTGTACATGGAGCCTGCGCCTTTCCTGTCCCTGATGATGTACGATACGATCGGACAGGCCAAAGATGTGTCCCTGGGCAACCGTTACAATAACTTCGGCTTCCACGGTTCGGGCCTCTCGACGGCTGTCGATTCGCTTGCCGCCGTCCGCAAATATGTCTTTGAGACCGGTGAAATCTCGCCGGAAGAGCTTCTGGCCGCGCTGGATGATAATTTCGCGAGCGAACCGCTCCTGCAGAACCGTCTCCGCTATGAAGCTCCGAAGATGGGCAACGACGATGACGAGGTCGATGCAATCGCGACGCGGCTTCTGAACGATTTTGCCGATTCACTGGAAGGGTATCGCAACGAGCGCGGCGGCATCTATCGCGCGGGTACGGGCAGCGCGATGTACTATATCTGGCAGGCCGCGCAGGAGAAAGCTTCCCCCGACGGCCGCGCCATGGGCGAAGCTTTTGCCGCGAACTATTCTCCGAGCCTGTTCACACGGCTTAACGGGCCCCTTTCCATCATCAAATCCTTCACGAAACCGGACCTGACGCGGGTCTGCAATGGCGGTCCGCTGACCATCGAGCTCTCGGATTCCATGTTCCGCAATGAGGAAAGCACGGTCAAAACCGCGCAGTTCGTGCAGGCTTTTATCCTGCTCGGCGGCCATCAGCTGCAGATCAATGCCGTCAACCGCGACGAGCTCCTCGACGCGAAAAAACACCCGGAGAATCATCGCAATCTGATCGTCCGGGTGTGGGGCTGGAGCGGCTATTTCACCGAGCTCGACGAGTGTTATCAGGACCACATCATCAAGCGGATGGAGCTGACGGTGTAAGAAGCTATCCTTTTCCTTGAAAATGCAACTATTTTTAGTTGCATTTTTTGTTTTTCTGTGTTATGCTTGACCTAGATCGGAGGTGCCATGTGTGGGACAAAAAGAAAAGCTCATTGCCCGTCTTAAATCCAGACCAAAAGACTTTACATTTAACGAGGCTGAAACTCTTTTAGGATTCTTAGGTTATCATCGTTCCAATAAGGGCAGAACCAGTGGTTCTCGCGTAATCTTTATTTCCGAGAACCATTCGCCCATCTTGTTACACAAACCTCATCCGCGCAAAGAGCTGTTAACTTATCAGATCAATCAGTTACTTGAACATCTTAAACAGGAGGGATTGCTATGAATAATACAATGGAATATAAGGGCTATGTAGGAAGTGTGGAGTTTTCGGAAGAAGATGCGCTTCTGTATGGCAAGGTTCAAGGGGTACGCACACTAATATCCTATGAAGGTGAAAGCGGAAGCTCCCTTGTAGAAGATTTCCATTCCGCGGTCGATGACTATCTTACTTTATGCGAAGAACAGGGAATTGAGCCAGAAAAAGCCTACAAAGGCAGTTTTAACGTCCGAATCGCTCCGGAATTACACAAGGCAGCCGTTATAGCTGCCTTGCATAAACAAATGACCTTAAATCGATTTGTAGAATACGCCATCGCGCTCGCGGTCGATGTCCCGGTCGTCAGCTAAGCAACGTTATTCACTAATCCGCAGCTGTTTGCAATTAATCGACTCTGATTTGTACTGAAGCGCTTTCCAGACCTTCACTGTCAAACGTAACGGTGAAGGTCTCTTTTTTGTCCGGGCGGATAACCGCTCTCTCATGCAGTAACCTTCTTGTGCTTTAAGAATATTGTCTATGTGTCAGATTATAGCAGAAAAGCCGGATTTATACACTCTTTTCTGACACACTTGCCGAGGCTGGTTTGCGATAGTAGCGGATCGTGAACGTCGTGCCCTCACCAGGGACAGATTCCACCGAAATATTGCCGCCTTCCTTCTCGATGACCGTCTTCGCGAAATTCAGACCGATCCCGATGCTTTCAGCCGTACTGTTTTTCGCTTTATAGAACCGTTCGAAGATGTGCAGCTGATCCTCGCGGGAGATTCCCTCTCCCTGATCGGAAATCCGCAGCTTCAGGAAGAGGCTGTTCTGCTCTGCTGTGACCGTTACGCGCGGGCAGGGCTTGCTGTCGCCTGCCGATTCCGGGGCGCCACCCGCCGCATCCCCAGCCGGACTGTGCTCGATGGCGTTCTTCACAATATTCAGAAGCGCCTGCTGCTGCCATTTGCGGTCCAACTGCCAGGCCGTACCTTCCTCCACGTTCTGCATCAGTTCGACGCCCTTGACCTCCGCCAGCATCGCCAGCTCTTCAAAAACATCCGTCACCATCTGTCCGATGTCCGTTTTCTGCGGATTCATCCTCACCGCTCCGCTGTCAAACCGCGCAAGCTGCAGCAATGTAACCACCAGCGACGAAATCCTGTCGGTCTGCGAGCTGATCAGCCGAAGGAATTCCTGCCGAGTCTCTGGATCCATCTCTGGATTGTCCGAGATATTGTCCAGCATGATCTGAATTGAAGTCAGCGGTGTTTTGATCTGGTGCGAAATATCCGCCAGCGACCGGCTCAAGCCTTCGCTCTCCTTACGGCTGTTTTCAGCGGATTCCTTCAGGAGCACGGTGATCTTGTACAGGGCATTGCGCAGCCGGGACAGTTCATCCTCAGAATTCGCGTCGATCTGTAAGTCATAGATTCCGTCCGCGAGATCCTGCGTGTAGCGGATCATCCCTTCGATCTGCCGCGTACGCCGCCGCTCATACAGGGAAAAAAGCAGAACTCCGAGTCCCGTCATAAGTATCAATGCCGCTCCGCCCCACACGACAAATCTGCGGAACTGTCCCCGCGCCGCTTTCGAATAGAAAAAGTCCCCGTTATATCCGTATTTTTCGAGGAAAGACTTCCCTGCATCCATCTTCCCCGAGTCTGTTTTTCCGTCTGACTTCTCCGCGTCCCGTATGTCCGTCCCGCCGCTTTGTAATATCTGAATCAGCTCTTCCTCCGTCACCTCAGGATATGCCTCGTGGACAGCCTGCAGAACCGCTTCGATCTCCCGATTGAGCTCCTGCCTGCTTTTCTGATACAGGCCCTGACACAGCAGTGTGTACACCGCAATGCAGCTCACAACAAACAGCACGAGTCCTATGATTCTTGGTTTCTTCATCTCAGTCCACCCGATACCCAAGGCCCTTCACTGTCTTGATCACATCATCGCCAAGCTTCTCCCGGATCCTTTTGACCGCGACCGTCAACGTATTGTCGTTCACGATATTGCCGCTGATATCCCAGAAGCGCGACAGCAGCTGATCCCGTGTAACCACGTGCCCCTGATTCTGAAACAGATACGAGACGATCTTCCACTCCAGCGCGGTCAGCGCAACCTCTTTGTCACCGCGCCAGACCCGGTCGGACGACATATCGACCCGCACCTCGCCGGAAGCGATCACCACAGAGCTTTTATGGTAGCGGCGAAAAGCGTTCTCGATCCGGGAGATCAACTCCCGGTTGCGGAAGGGCTTGATCACGTAGTCATCCGCGCCGGCGTCGAAGCCCTCAACCACGTCGGACTCCTCGTCCTTAGCGGTCAGAAAGATCACCGGCATGTCCGGGAAATCACTTTTGATCCCGCGGCAGATATCGTAGCCGGATCCGTCCGGCAGCATGATGTCCAGTATCGCGAGATCAAACAAAACCGACCCGGCAAGCTCTTTTGCCTGCCGGGCGGTTCTTCCGACCGTTACATCGTAGCCCGCCTGCTTCAGCGCGTAGGTCAGGCCTTTGATGATCATTTCGTTATCTTCCGCCAAAAGAATCCTTTTCATGTCTCCTGTAACTGTCCCCTGCAGCATGTAACCGTTCTGCCGATTGTAATCATTCTGCCGCCAGTAAGCGGCCGCTCTCAAATATTATCGTTTCGGATCGTTTCCACGATATTGTGCTCTTCTATTTTACGAAGAGAATAGAGCATTGTCAAGCCGACGATCACAAAGACGAAAATGCAGGCAATCAGGGCCGGTTTCCACGGGAGGATATATCCCAGATCGATTTCATCGCTTGTCAGGCGGTACAGCAGCCAGGAACCGGCCACGCCGAGCGGCAGACCGATCGCAAGCGATTTCAGAGAGTACAGCAGGTTTTCGACAAAGATCATGCCGTTGAACTGCCTCTTCGTCATACCGACGGATTTAAGCATCGCGAATTCTTTGCGGCGCAGGAGCATATTAGTGGAGATTGTATTGAAGATATTGGTTACGCCGATCAGTGTGATGACTGCGATGAATCCATAGAGGAAGATTTCGATGACCAGGATGAAATTGCGTTCCTGGCGGACACGGCTCGCGGCATTCATCACATAAAGCGAGGAAAAACGGTCGTCCTCTGCTTTCAGCGTATTGAGCTCCTTCTCCACAGCGTCCGGATCCGCGTCATTGATGTACAGAGAGCCAAGATAGCATTGTTCCAGAATATCCGGGCTGATCGCGGACTCGGAGACAAGATAGATGCCGCCCAGAGGCGTATAGCCTTCCAGCCCCATCGGAGCCTTATCCAGCATACCAAGGATCACGAGATCCGTCTCCAGCGTCCGGGTAACTTCCCCGGTTTCATCATCATAGAGATCGACGCCCAGATGAACGGTATCCCCCTTCTCCAGCTTTGTGGTCCGCCCGACGACCTTAGCGTTGTCTTCATTCCGAATCACAGCGGTATCCCACAGTAAAGCTCCGCCGGACGGGTTGTTGATGCCGTATTCCGCGGCCATCTCCGCAAAGCGCGCATCCGGGATAACCTGGATGCTGCCGATCATATATTCCGCGTCAGGGAATGTCTCCGCCCACTGTTTTGACAGATAGGACTTGTCCAGGTTCGCACTGCAGGACCGATAATAAATACTGTCATCCACTTCCACTTCCGCAAGCAGCTCTTCGCACTGCCGGGGCTCAGAGAGTCCCATCACGGTCAGGTTGAATCCGTATTCCGTAAAATAGTAGTAGACGCTCTCTTTTGCCATATTTACGAAGGAAGAAAGCGCGACGAAAACAGCTATGCTCAGGACCAGGGAAACAACCGTCGTGCGGTATTTGGAGCGGCTGCGCTTCAGGTTCTTGTCCGCGATCACACCGCCCGTGCCGAACAGTTTGCGGACGAGCGGGGATGTCTTGAGCTTGCGCGGATTAATCTTAACCTCCCGGTTACCGCGGATCGCCTCGATCGGTGTGATCTTGCCCGCGCGGATCGCCGGAAGCAGGCTGGAAAGCCAGATCGTCAGCGTCGCGAGCAGAATCGTGAGCAGGAAGACCATCGGCGGAATCGAATAGACAAAAGTCATCCCCTCAAAGGTATCTTTGAGCAGCACGTTCATGATCTGCAGTACGATGATCACCGCCGCGATACCAAGGACGATTCCGAGCGGAATTCCGATCAGACCGATGATCAGGCCTTCATAGAGGATGCTGCCACGAATCTGCTTTGCGATCGCGCCGACAGACGCCAGCATCCCGTATTGCTGCGTTTTTTCCGATACCGAAATCGCGAAGCTGTTGCGGATTACGTAGACGCTCGTGACCAGGATGATCACCAGGATGACTGCCGCGAGCGAATAGAGAACGCCCGTGGTCCTTGCGGACAGCGCGCCTTCGAGCTCCAGCAGATACTGATTGTCGATCGCGGCTGTCGTGGTGTCCCCTTCAGCATTCAGGACTGCAAGGATCTCGTTCGTATAGTCCTGAAAAAGCTTCGGCCTGTCAAAAGTGACACCGACGGTTCTTGTGCCGCCGGCCGCAGACTCGTCCGGACGGCTGAGCAGAACAAACCCAGGTGCGTTATAACTCTCCAGCGAATAGGAAAGTCTCTCGGAAATCCCGACGATCGTATAGGTTCGCGTAACCGTATCCACGATGGATTCCGGCTCGCTTTCTTCCGGATCGTAGGGATTAAACTGTCCCAGTTCCACTCCGTCGTCCGTCATACGCGTCCCGACCTGCAGAGTAAGCGTATCACCGATTTCATAGTCCATATCACCGCTCGTCGCGAGATGATTCGGAATAATGATTTCGTCAGCTTTTTCCGGGAGACGTCCGGACAAGACGCGCAGCGATATATGTGAAAACGCCGCGTCGTCGGCTTCCATAATATAGAAATACGGTTTGTTCGGGTTGCCGCTCTCCACAGCCTCCGCGTAACCGACCCCGCGCAGGCTGAAACTGTCCGTTACATGCGCGTTTTCCGTGATATATCTGACCTTATCCGCCGGAACATCCATAAACAGAACATGATAGTCGCCATCGGTGTATTTCGCCCAGTTGATGAGGGATGCAAGACCGCTCTGCGCAAGCCCCGCGACCGCGCAGATCAGCGCCGTTGAAAGCAAAATACCAATGATCGTGACGATCGTGCGTTTTTTATTCTGCTTCAGGTTCTGCAGAGTGAGTTTATGCAGGATATTCATACATACTCCTCCTGTAGCTTCAGTTTCTCTCGTCGCGGACGATCCGGCCGTCCTCGATTGTGATCACGCGGCCGGCCTGCGCCGCGATTTCCAGGTCATGGGTAATAATGATAACGGTCTGGTTGTACTCCTGATTGGCTTTCTTCAGAAGTGTCACGATCTCCTCGCTGGCCTTGGAATCCAGGTTGCCGGTCGGCTCGTCCGCCAGGATAATGGCCGGATTCTGAATGATCGCCCGGCCGATCGAAACACGCTGCTGCTGTCCGCCAGAGAGCTCGTTCGGCAGATGCGTGCGGCGGTCGTACAGACCAAGGCTGTCCAGCAACGCCTTGAGGCGGGCCGGCTCGACCTTCTCCCCGTCCAGGTCGCAAGGAAGCGTGATGTTTTCCTCCACATTCAGCACCGGGATCAGATTGTAGAACTGATAGATGATCCCGATCTGGCGGCGGCGGAAAATCGCGAGCTGATCGGGCGACAGCGTGCTGATGTCTTTTCCGTCGATGTAGATCCGTCCCTCTGTCGGACGGTCTACGCCGCCGATCAGATGCAGGAGCGTGGATTTGCCGCTGCCGGACGCGCCGACAATTGCCGTAAATTCGCCCTTTTCGATGCTGAAAGACACATTGTTGACGGCTATGACCTTGTTATCGTCCTTGCCATAGACCTTGCTTAAATTCTCGACCCGTAAGATTTCCATATATTGATCCTTTCTGCTGATTAGAATATTATTTCGTTGTACAAGGACAGTATAGCTCCGCAGTATGACAGCAAAGTGACAATTTGCAAAAGGTTTATAAAAAAAGCTGACAAAAAGTATGAAAAGCTGTTGACAGATCCGATACTTCGTGATACGATGTATTACATCAGAGGAGGTATTGCATGGACATTCAATTAAAACGCGGGCTTCTGGATGTGTGTGTGCTGGCCGCGATTAAAAACGAAGATTCATATGGCTATAAGATCATTAAAGATATGAAACCTTATATCGAACTGTCCGAATCCACTCTTTATACGATTCTGAAGCGGCTGGAGGGGGCTGCCCTGCTGACGGTACGCAGCGCGGAACACGACGGCAGGCTTCGGAAATACTATCATATTACCGAAGCGGGACGGATACGGATCAAAGAATTCGAGCAGGATTGGCAGGAGATTCTGCGGATATATCAGTTTGTAAGCAGGGAGGATTTGGGAAATGAATAAGCATGAATTTCTGACACAGCTGGCGGGCGGGCTGGCAGGGCTGCCGCAAAGCGATGTCGAGGAACGGCTGGCTTTCTACAGCGAGATGATCGATGACCGGATCGAGGAAGGGCTTTCCGAAGAGGAAGCTGTGGCGGAGATCGGGCCTGTGGACGCAATC
>CACZPA010000238.1 GCA_902782895.1 uncultured Eubacteriales bacterium | reverse complement strand
GCGAACGCTATATTACGGAAGAACTGAAAAAGCTCGAGGATACGATTCTCGGCGCGAAAGAAAAGCTTGTCAGTCTGGAGTATGATCTTTTCACAGAGGTGCGGAATCAGACAGCCGCGCAGCTGATCCGGATCCAGAAGACGGCCGGAAGGATCGCGGAGCTGGACGCGCTGCGTTCCCTCGCGGAAGCAGCGGTCGCGCACCAGTATGTAAAGCCGGAGATCCTGTCGAACAAGAGCGGTGTGATCGAGATCCACGATGGACGGCATCCGGTTGTCGAGCGCATGATGAAGGACGAGGCTTTCATCCCGAACGATACCTTCCTGAACAATACGGACGATCGGATCGCGATCATCACGGGACCCAATATGGCGGGTAAATCGACCTATATGCGTCAGGTCGCTGTCATCTGCCTGATGGCGCAGATGGGATCCTTTGTACCGGCCTCCAGCGTGAAGCTTTCGGTGCTGGACCGTATTTTCACACGCGTCGGCGCATCGGACGATCTGGCAGCCGGGCAGAGTACGTTTATGGTCGAAATGGCGGAGGTGTCGAATATCCTTCGTCACGCGACTTCCAGAAGTCTTCTGATCCTGGACGAGATCGGACGCGGCACGTCCACATACGACGGGCTGAGCATCGCCTGGGCCGTTGTGGAGTATATCAGCGACAAAAAACGTATCGGCGCGAAGACGCTTTTCGCGACGCATTATCATGAGCTGACTGAGCTCGAAGGGCAGCTTGCGGGCGTACACAATTACTGCGTGGCGATCAAGGAGACAGGGGACGGAATCGTTTTCCTGCGGAAGATTCAGAAAGGCCGCGGTGACCGCAGCTACGGTATCGAGGTCGCGAAGCTGGCGGGGCTGCCTGGCTGGGTGACGAACCGCGCCGCGGAGATTCTGAAGAATCTGCTCTCCAACAGTCTGAATACGGGAAGCGCTGCCGTGATCGAAGCACGGACGCGGGCAGAGGACGCGGATCTGCAGATGACGCTTTTTGAGAGCGGCAAGAACGAGCAGAAGGAAAAGATCATCGAGAAGCTGCGCAAGCTTAAGGTGCTGGAAATGACGCCGATACAGGCGCTTGAGACACTATACAGCCTGAACCGGGAAGCCGGCAGGATAGAAGAGGACGAATAAATGGGACAGATACAGGTATTGGATTCGGGAACCATCAATAAAATCGCCGCCGGTGAGGTCATCGAGCGGCCGGCTTCCATTATCAAGGAGCTGGTCGAGAACTCTATCGACGCGAGAGCGAGCTCTATTATCGTAGAGATCCGGGATGGAGGGATCTCTTATCTGCGTGTCACGGACAACGGTTCCGGAATCGAGGCGGATGACGTGCGCAACGCGTTCCTGCGGCATTCCACCAGCAAAATCCGCAAGGCCGAAGATCTGTCCCTTGTGACGAGCCTTGGATTCCGTGGGGAAGCGCTTGCGAGTATCGCGGCGGTCGCGCGGGTCGAGATGATCACGAAGACACAGCGCGCGCTGACCGGAATTCATTATCTGATCGAGGGCGGCAAGGAGAATCTGCTGGAGGAGGTCGCGGCCGTGTCCGGCACGACGATCAAGGTCGAGGACCTTTTCTACAATACACCTGCCAGACGTAAATTCCTGAAAAAGGCTCCCGCGGAAGCGGCCGCAGTGACGGAGCTGATGCAGAATTTCGCACTCGGACATCCGGAGATCAGCTTCCAGTATATGCGCAATAATGTGCGCGTGCTGCACACACCGGGCAATTATCAGATGAAGAACTGCATCTATTCGGTATACGGCAAAGAAATTCTGGGACAGATGCTGGAAGCGGATTATGAAGACGGAATCCGTGTGACCGGCTATGTTTCAAGACCGCAGCTTGTGCGCGCGAACCGGACGTATCAGCATTTCTTTATCAATGGACGCCTGGTCCGCAATAGAATCCTGGACAAGGCGATAGAAGAAGCCTATAAAGACCTGATCATGCCGGGGACATTTCCGCTGGCGGTTCTGGCGCTTTCACTTGACCCGCAGCTTGTGGATGTAAACGTCCATCCGGCGAAGACAGAAGTCCGTTTCTCGAATGACGGCTGGATCCTGGAGCAGGTCTATAAAGCGATTACACAGACGCTGCAGAAGGACAGCCTGGAAGCAAAAGTCGTTGACGCAGCGGCTTCCTCGAAGGGTGATGGAACCGAATTCCGGACAGATCCCCAGCAGCAGGAGGAGGAGAAAACATCCGCCAAGCAGGCTTTTACCGAGTATTATACGGGTGTGCAGCAGAGCCTGACGCAGGAAGACGAGCCGGCGCGAAAACCGGTGCAGGAAGCCGCACGGTCGCAGTCCGCCTGGGCGCAGCCGACAGCGCCCGTACAGCCGACGCAGCCAACGCAGCCAACGCCACAGCATATCGCACAGTCGACGTCACAATCTACTGAACGCCTCGCTGCGCAGCAGAACGTGTCTGCGCAGCCTGTGTGGCCGCAATCAGCTCAGCCGGCAGCACCTATGCAGCCTACGGTTGTCGAGGACGATACCACTGTCTATCGCACGCGGAATTTCCCCGACGTCAGAACGATGCGGATCGTGGGACAGGTTTTCGCGACATACTGGCTGGTGGAAGAAGGCGGTATCCTGTATATGATCGATCAGCATGCCGCGCATGAGCGCGTAATGTATGACAGGATCACGAAGCAGCTTGCTGTCGGCAGTCTGGATTCTCAGATTCTGCTCGATCCGCTCCCGGTGACATTGAGCCCCGCGGATTACGACAGTGTGATGAGCGCGCTGCCCGAATTTACCAGGATGGGCTTTGACGTGGAGCCGTTCGGAGAAAATACGGTGATCCTGCGCTGTGTTCCGTATATTTTCAACGGACCGATGAACGAAGATGATTTCCGCGAGATGGCGGCTGCCGTTACCTCCGGAAGCCTGAATTCCCGCAAGGATCTGCTGCTGGACCGGATGGCGATGATGTCCTGCAAAGCGGCGATTAAAGGCGATAACGTTTACTCCGAACAGGAAGCGCGGGCGCTTTTTGAAGCGCTTTTCCATACAACCAATCCGTTTAACTGTCCGCACGGACGTCCGACGATCCTGACGATGACGCAGACACAGTTTGAAAAGCTTTTCAAACGGATTGTCTGACAGCGGATCTGTAAAAATGTCTATGATGAAAGATAAATGTCCCCTGATCCTGATCGCCGGGCCGACTGCGTCCGGTAAATCTGATCTGGCGGTGCGGCTCGCGGAGAAGATCGGAGGGGAGATCATCTCCGGAGACTCCATGCAGGTGTATAAGGGTATGGATATCGGTACGGCCAAGATTACGGCAGAGGAAATGCGAGGTATACCGCATCATCTGATTGATGTCGTGGAGCCGTGGGAAGAATGGAACGTCGCCCGTTTTACGGAGGAAGCAGCATGCCTTGTGGAGGAGATCCATGCACGCGGAGCCGTTCCGATCGTCTGCGGAGGGACAGGCTTCTATCTGCATGCCTTGGCCTACGGAGCGGATTTTGAACCGGAGGAAACCGGCGGGGAGCTGCGCAGGCAGCTCGAGGAGCAGGCCGCGACGGAGGAAGGCCGAGCGGCGCTGTACGCGGAGCTTTGCGGGATCGATCCGGAGTCCGCGCGCATGATCCATCCCAACAACAGCAAGCGGGTAATCCGCGCGATCGAGTATTACAGACAGTGCGGAAGGAAGATCAGCGAGCACAACAGCGAGCTGAAGCAAAAAGAAAGCCCTTATGAGCTGTACTATTTTGTGCTCAGCCGCAAGCGTGAAGAACTGTACGAGCGTATTGAGCAACGTGTCGACCGGATGATGGCCGATGGGCTCGTGGAAGAAGTGAAAAGACTGCGGGAGGCCGGCTGCAGCCGGAATATGGTCTCGATGCAGGGACTCGGATATAAAGAAATCCTCGACGCGCTTGACGGCATTACATCCCTGGAGGAAGCCGTACGGATCCTGAAGCGCGACACACGGCATTTCGCGAAGCGTCAGCTGACCTGGTTCCGCAGAGAGGACGCGATATGGATCGATATGGACGCGGAGGATCCGCTCGCGGAAGTTTTAAAAAATATTTCTTGTCGAAATACGCCTCACGTTGTATAATGAATATAAGGGATACTATCCCGTTTTTTTCCTATTAAACTTTTGGAGGAACAGATATGGTTAAACAGTTGAATCTTCAGGACATGTTCCTGAACACACTTCGTAAAGAGAAAACAGAAGTGACGGTATTTCTGACGAACGGTTATCAGATCAAGGGCTGCGTCAAAGGTTATGACAGCTTTGTTGTTATGATGGACCTTGACGGCAGACAGCAGATGATATATAAACACGCGATCTCTACGATCGCGCCGATGCATCCTGTCGCGTTTATGAATTCCTGCAAAGAGGAGAACGCGGCGGAATGATTTCAGAACGGATTTTACAGAGCCTGGGGATCCCGCAGAGCGTCTATGATTTTTGTCATGCGCGGGAGCTGAAGCTGCGCCCGCAGTTTGAGCGGATCGAGGAGATCGCGGAGTATAATCAGGCCAAGGTTCTGGCCGCTTTCCAGAAGAACCGGGTAGCGGAGAATCATTTTGAAACAACAACCGGATACGGTTATAACGATCTGGGCCGCGATACGCTGGAAGCCGTATTCGCGGATGTTTTCTGTACAGAAGACGCGCTGGTCCGTCCGCAGCTGATCTGCGGGACACACGCGCTGTCGACTGCTTTATTTGGATGTCTGCGCCCCGGCGACAATCTGCTGTACGGCTCCGGAGAGCCCTATGATACGCTGCAGGGCGTTATCGGACTGCGCGAGGAGCTCGGCGCGCTGACGGAGTTCGGCATCACCTACAGCCAGGCCGAGCTCAATGCGGAGGGTCATCTGGATCCGCAGGCCATTGTAGCCGCGATCCGTCCGGAGACAAAGATCGTCGCGCTGCAGCGTTCCAAAGGATATCTGACCCGTCCGACGCTCGCGGTTTCCGAGATCGGAGAGGTTTTCCGCGCGGTCAAAGCTATCCGTCCTGACATTATCTGTATGACGGATAACTGCTACGGCGAATTCACCGAGACGATCGAGCCGACCGAGGTCGGAGCGGATCTTTGTGTAGGATCTCTGATCAAAAACCTGGGCGGCGGACTGGCTCCGATCGGCGGTTATATCGTTGGCCGCCGCGATCTGATCGAGCGCTGCGCCGTGCGGCTGACGGCTCCCGGACTCGGCAAAGAGCAGGGACCGACCCTTGGCGTGAACAGGTCCTTCTATCAGGGACTTTTTGAAGCACCGGCTGTCGTGGAAGCTGCCGTCAAGACCGCTGTTTTCGCGGCGCAGGTCTTCCAGGATCTTGGCTATGAGGTTACACCGGGACCGGACGAAGCACGGCATGACATTGTACAGTGCATTACGCTTCGCGATCCGAAGCTTTTGGAGAAATTCTGTGTCGGGATCCAGCAGGCAAGCCCTGTAGATTCCTTTGTTACGCCGATTCCGTGGGATATGCCGGGTTACGGCGGCAGTCAGGTCATTATGGCGGCTGGAAACTTTATTTCCGGTGCCACGATCGAGCTCTCCGCAGACGCGCCGATGCGCGAGCCCTATACGGCATTCCTGCAGGGAGCGCTGACATGGGAACACGGTAAGATCGGTATTATGAAAGCCGTCAGCGCGATGCAGGCTGACGATACGCATGTGGGCGGAACGACCGCTTCTGCATCCGATCTGTGATGAAACTGCCGGAATCCTATCTGTCGGAGCTGAACGGTCTTATCGGTAAAGAAGAGACAGAGCAGTATCTGTCGGCGATGGAGCGGCCGTATGTGCAGGCTCTTCGCGTCAATACGCTGAAAACAGATCCGCAGACGCTGCGAGGACTGTTTCCGGCAGACTGTTTACAGGAAAACGTCCCGTGGTGCGGGACCGGCATCTATCTGTCGGATCAGGCTCCGGCGATGTCCGGATCACCCTATTACGCGGCCGGTCTGTATTATCTGCAGGAGCCGAGCGCGATGGCGCCGGCGTCCTTTCTGCCGGTAGAGCCGGGCGACAGAGTCCTTGATCTCTGCGCCGCGCCGGGCGGTAAGACAACGGCGCTCGGAGCGAAGCTGCAGCGGGCGGGTTTTCTGCTTGCGAATGATATCAGTCCGTCCCGGGCACAGGCTCTGATCAAGAATATAGAGCTGTTCGGGATCCCGAATGCCGTGGTTACGGCAGAAGCGCCTTATAAACTGGCTCCCGTGTTCCGTGGATGGTTTGACAAGGTCCTCGTGGACGCGCCTTGCAGCGGCGAGGGGATGTTCCGTAAGGATCCGACCATTATCCGCAGCTGGGAACAGTACGGGAGCGCCTATTACGGAAAACTGCAAAGAGAGATCCTTCCGTACGCCGCGGAGATGACCGCGTCGGGCGGGATCTTGTTGTATTCAACCTGCACCTATTCGACATACGAGGACGAAGAAGTGATCGCGGAATTCCTCGACGCGCATCCGGACTGGACACTTTTGGATCTGCCCAAAACAGGCGGGATCCAGGACGGCTTCCCGGTAGGAGGCAGACAGGATCTTGTGAAATGCGCAAGATTCTGGCCGCATCACGTGCGGGGCGAGGGACATTTCGCGGCACTGCTGCAAAGGAACGGAGAGATTACCGCGGAGACGGAGCATGAGTTCACGGCAGTCAGGGAGCAGATCCCGGAGGCCTTTTCCTCGTGGGAGAAGGAGAATCTGCGGCAGAGCTGGAAGAGTGTTTTGCCGACGGATGTCCGTATTCAGCAGTCCGGAGACAGAGTATACGCGATGCTGCTCGACAGGGACAGGATGAAAGGCCTGCGCGTGCTTTCGCCGGGACTGCTGCTCGGAGAGGTTCGGCATGATCGGTTTGAGCCTTCACAGAGCTTCGCGATGGTCCTGCTGGAGGAGCATGTACAGCGGGCTGTGGATCTGCGTCAGCAGGAGGAGAAGGATACGAACCGTTATCTGAAGGGGGAGACACTGACCGGTGACTACCCGGACGGATGGATCCTGATGACATATGACGGTTATGCTCTCGGCTGGGGTAAGAGCCGCGGAGGCACGGTTAAGAACAAATATCAGCGTGGATGGCGCCTGATGAAATAAAACGCCAGGCACGGAACAATAAGTCTGGAACGGAATAAAACGCCTGGAACGGATGAAGGAGGGATACGATGATACTGCTTGAGGCAAGAATCGAAGGGTTCGGCACCTATCGCGACAGGGAGATCCCTCTGCATCCGGGACTGAACATCATACATGGAAAGAATGAATCCGGCAAGACGACGATGACACGTTTTGTGGAAAGCGTATTGTACGGATTCTCGGATGCCGTGTCTGAGGAAGCGGCCAAGGATCGGGAGAAGTATAAACCCTGGGACGGCGGCAGCTATAAAGGCACGCTTGTATATGACTGCCAGGGACATCGCATCGCGGTGACAAGGGATTTTGCGGACGATACGCTCCGGATGACGGATCTGGATTCCGGGCAGGACCTGACACCGTATCTTTCCCGTAAAAACGTGATTGAGAGACTGTCTCCGGATAATGCTGCTTTTCGTATTTCTCCTGCCGCCTACCGGAACGCGGTCAGCGTTGTACAGGGGCATGCGGACGCCAGCCTTGCCGCTGTCCATGGAGATCTGGAAGAAAGCGCGGAACGCGCGTCCGGCAGTGATACGGCGTCGGTCCGTAAATCGATGGCGCGTCTGCAGGAGAGGCTTTCCGTTATCGGCAGCACCGATGAAGCGGAGGGCAGACTCGGAGCGCTGCGGGCCAGGGAAGAGGCGCTGACGGGACAGATCCGTCAGAACCAGGCCAACCGTCGGCAGAGAGAACAGCTGCTGAAGGAGCTGCAGGCTTTGCCTGAAAAAGTCGAAAAAGAAGAGAACGCGTCCTGGATCGTCGAAAACGCCGGTACCCGGAATCAGAAGGACAGGCTTGCAGCCTGGAACGAAGAGACGAAGGCGCTTTATGAACAGGTCGAGGCTTTACAGGAGACGCCGGCAGTATCCCGGGATGAATATGAAGAGCTGCTTGCGCTTTCCGGGCAGATCCGAAGCGCGGAAGACCGCAGTACAAAAGCAAAAGACCGTCTTAAGAAAGAAGGCGGATCTACAGATTTTGCAGGTGATTCGGACACGGTGGCCGAAGAGACTTCCGAACTGAAGAAAAACACGCTGCAAAGAGGGATTCCGGTCCTGGCAGTGCTTATCGCAGGCATCGTGCTGACGGTGCTTGGATACAGCTGGGGAGCCGCTTTTATCGGCGGCGCAGCAGGCGTACTGGCTTTGATCCTCTGGCAGAATACACGCAAGGCGGAAGAAATCCGCGCCGCGCAGGCACGCCAGGATGTCCGCAGGAATTACGCGGATCAGGAGCAGGCGGCTACAGAGGAGCTGCAGGAGCTGCAGAAACAAAAAGAACAGATTCTCGCAAAGGCGGACGCGGCAACGATCGAAGCATATCGGGATCTGCTAGAGCAGGATTCGGTAAACAGAAGAATGCGTAAGGATCTGGAGGATCTGTACCGCCGCAGACAGGAGTGGGTCATTGCAACGGCCGATACGATCCTGTCTTCTCACAGAGAAGAGCTTACGGAACAGATCGAGAAGCTTGCGGATACCGGGGACATGAATGAGATCCGCAGAGAGCTTGCGGATGCCGGACGGGAGAAGGAGCGCCTCGAAGCGGAGAGGAATTCTCTGCTCGCGGCCGCCGAAGCTATCCGGTCCTTGTCCCGGGAGATCCGTCATGAATTCGCGCCGACACTTGCGGCGAATATGAAAAAGACATTGGGCAGGATCACGGACGGACGTTATCCGACGGTGATGCTTTCCGAGCAGGGAGATCTGCAGATTTTCACCGTCGATGGCAGGATTCTCGGGATCGATCAGGTTTCCGCGGGCACGCAGGATCAGATCTATCTGGCGCTGCGGCTTGCGATCATGGACTGCCTGAGCCCGGATGAAAAGCTTCCGTTGATCCTGGACGACGCCTTTGCACGGTATGACGAGGACCGTCTGGAGCAGGTGCTCCGGATCCTCGCGGGAGAAGCCGAGGAGCGGCAGATCCTGATCTTTACCTGCCAGAATCGGGAGATCGATACCTTGAAACGCCTGAAACAGGATTACAGCCTGCTGGAGCTGCAGGCACAGTGAGTTTGTCGCAGAGACATTTTGTTGGCAGCATTCTGCAATGATATTCCGTAACAGCATTCCGTTATTATCTTAAAAGGGGGGAAGCTTGATGGCAAAACGATACCGGCTTCAGGATCCGATCAAATTCATTACGTTTCTTCTTGCGGTAGCGGCTTTTGTGATTCTCCTGATTCTGCTGATCCGTTCCTGCGGAAGCGGCAGAAAGCAGACACCGCCATCCGGTGATCAATCTTCCTCCTCGCAGGCTTCTGTCCCGGCCTATGAACCGGCAGCGAACCTGAACGGCCAGACACCGGAGGCATACGCGGCTAGACAGAATATTTCCTTCACAGCGTCGCTTGTCGGTATGATCTACGACGTGGAGAAGGCCAGGACCACAGAGGAGCAGGTTAAGGAAGTCCCGATCCTGTATACGATTGTTGTGGACCCCGGATGTGGAGGTACGGAAAACGGCAACCCGGGCATCGGCGGAGTCTGGGAAAAAGAGATCAATCTGAATGTGGCGCTTGCGCTCCGCAGTCAGCTGAACGAGGAGCATCCTGAGATCCGCGTCATTCTGACAAGGACGAGCGACAGGACGCTGACCGGGCAGGACAGAATCGATCTGATCAACGAAACCAAACCGGATCTTGCGATCAGCCTGCATTGCGATTATTTTGCCGGAGCGTCCGAGAGAAGAGGAACGACGTCCTTCTGCCGCAATACGGACGGCAGCAAGATTCAGCTGAAGGACGGCAAAAAGATCACAGTCCAGGAAGCATCGCGGCAGATCGCTTCGGAGCTGCAGAGCAAAGTGGTATCCGCTCTGGAGACCGAGAACAGAGGTGTCAGTGAAGCGCGCTATGATATCCTCAATAAGACAAATATGCCGGCTGTGCTGATCGAAATGGTCTATCTGACGGATCAGAGCGATTACGACAAAATCACATCAACCGGTTACGTTAAGGCTTTTGCAGAGGAAATGACCGACGGGATCTATTCGGCGCTGACAGCGCTGTATCCGGACAGACAGCCGGTTCTGGAAGGACAGGCGGAACAGTCCGCTGTGGGATCCAGTACAGAGTCCGGCGCGGAGTCGTCCCTTGCGGAAGAGACATCCGATGAGATGTTGGAGGAAGAATCAGTAGAGGAATCGGGAGAGGAGTAACAATGGCCGATACACTGATTTATAAATGCCCTAACTGCGGAGCGATACTGGAATACGATGCTTCGAACGCGGTTATGGTCTGCGATCACTGCCATTCAACGTTTTCGCCGGCACAGGCGGAATACGCGCAGGCATCTGACGGGGTATACCAACAGGCCGCGCAGACACAGGCCGACATGGAATTCGAGAATCAGGTCGCATCCTACAGCTGCCAAAGCTGCGGAGCAGAGATCCTCGCGGATCCCAATACATCCGCGACGTTCTGCCCTTATTGCGGAGCGTCCGCGATCCTGCCTGCCAAGCTCTCGGGCATCTACCGTCCGGCAGCCGTAATTCCCTTCAAAATATCCAAAGAAGAAGCACAGACGGCTTTCCGCAAATGGTGTCACAACGGCCGTTTTACACCGCGGGATTTCGCCGCACCGCAGGAGATGGAGAAGCTGACCGGCATCTATGTTCCGTTCTGGCTTTTTGACTGCACGATAGAAGGCGCGATCATCGGCCGTGGCACACGGGTCTCCAGCTATGTCGTCGGACAGTATCTATTCCAGAACACCAAGCACTTTCTGATCCGAAGACGCGCGGCGCTGCAGTACGACAAGGTTCCAGCGGACGGTTCCGAGCGGATGGACGATGATATGATGGATAAACTCGAGCCGTATGACTATAACGAGCTGAAAGATTTTGAAATGCCGTATCTGGCGGGCTATGAAGCGGAGAAGTACGATCGGACGCCGCAGGAAGTCTTTACACGGATCCGTTCCCGTCTGGACGATTATACGCAGGAACGCGTGGCGGATTCCGTGATCGGCTTTAATTCGGTCACGAATGTGCAGCGGCGCAATTTCTATACAGCCAATAACGCGACATATACGCTGCTTCCGGTATGGGTGCACCGATATCGCTATAAAGATCAGGTCTACCAGTTCTCCATGAACGGGCAGACTGGTAAGGTCGTCGGGATACCGCCGCTGGACAAAACACGAGTCGCGCTGCATTTCCTCAAATACGCGGCTGGCGCGGCGGCTCTGCTGTTCGCGGGAGGGATGTTCTTATGAGAGAAAAGCACATCCATCCTGATATCCGGATTCTGGCAGCAGTTCTGGTCAGCGCGCTGCTGATAGCCCTTATATGGCCGGCAAAGGTACAGGCAAGTCCTTCCCAGCAGTTTGTGTACGATCAGGCCGGCGTGCTGAGCGCGGACGAGGCGGAAAAACTGGAAAAATACGCCCACAAGATCGGGACAGATCACGGTCTGGATATCCTTATTGTATTCTTTAAGCAGGGATATACGTTGGAGCAGCTGCGGGACGCGGCGGACGATCTGTATGACCAGGGCGGTTACGGGTACGAAGAGGCATATGGCAGCGGTATCGTGCTGGCTGTTGACGTGTATTCACGGCAGTACTGGTATTCTACGTCGGGGACGGTTCAAGACTGGTATACAGAGGCTCTGTTCGCGGAGCTTGACGGCAAGGTGCGCAGCCGGCTTTCCGCTAACGACTGGTATGGCAGCGCGAGAGAATTCATCAGGTTCCAGAAGAATTTTCAGAATCCTTCCGTTCTGGTTACGTTGGGCATGCGCGTGTCCAACGCCGCGGAGAAACTGCCTTTCATCGGGCTGATCAGCGTGGCTTTTTCCGGTATTCTGACGTATTTCCGGTCCAAGACTTCCCGCGCGGCGAGCCGTCCGGGAGCTGGAGCTTATGTCCGACCGGGCTCCTATCGGCTGCTGCAGGCGGATGATATTCTGATCAATGAGCATACGACGCGGACGAGGATCGCGAACGATTTCCGCAGTCCGACAGGCGGACATACCGGCGGCGTGTTTATGGGCAATGCCGGGAACCATATGGGCAGCGGATTCTTCGGAGGCAGTCATGCCGGAGGTGTCGGCGGACATATTTCAAGCGGCGGGCACAGCCATGGCGGGCACGGCGGGTCCTTCTAAACGGAGACCTCGATGTGAAGTCTGGCCCTAAGCGGAGTCCGGCCCTAAACGGAGCCTGTCCGGAACAGGGCACGATAAGAACAACACAAATCAAGACGCATATAACCAAAAAGAGCTGCGGGATTAAACCCACAGCCCTTTTGGTTTATAAGAAGGATTTATTATTTTTTCTTACCGCCGAGGATACCCCGGAGGATCGAATTGCCGAGCTGCCGACCGATGGAACTGGCGAAACCGGAACTTGCGCGGTTCCAGAGCCGTTCATATTCCTTACGGCTGCGCTCTTCGGCTTTGCGCTTTTCCTCAGCCTGGCGGCGCAATTCCTTCTGGCGATCAAGCTCTGCGGCTGCCGCGGCCTCCAGCTCCTGTTCCAGAGCTTTCTGCCGCTCCAGATCCTCATAAGCAGAGTAGCGGTCTATTACGGAATCGTATTTCGCGCCCATCTCGCTGCACCGCATGATGTCATATCGGACTTCATCCGGGATTGTACCCATCCGGCTCTGCGGCGGGAGAATCATGGCCTTCTCCACGACAGAAGGACGGCCTTCCTCATCCAGCATGGACACGAGTGCTTCACCGGTCTTCAGATTCGCGATCTCATCTGCTGTCTTGAAAGCAGGATTCGGTCGGAATGACTCCGCCGCGATGCGGACAGCTTTGATATCCTTTGGGGTATAAGCATGCAGCGCATGCTGAATCTTGTTGGAAAGCTGGGAAAGCACCGCGTCGGGAATGTCGGCGGGGCTCTGCGAGATGAAATACAGACCAACGCCTTTGGAACGGATCAGCTTGACAACCTGCTCGATCTTTTGCAGGAGTGCCTTGGGCATTCCGTTAAAGAGCAGATGTGCTTCATCGAAGAAGAAAACAAGTCTCGGCTTCTCCGGATCGCCGACTTCCGGCATATTCTCGAAGAGTTCATCCAGCAGCCACAGCATGAAAATCGCGTACATGGACGGATGCAGGAAGAGCTCCGACGCGTCGAGGACATTGATATAACCTCTGCCGGAAAAATCAAACTTGAGCCAGTCCTGAATCTCCAGCGAAGGCTCGCCGAAGAAAAGATTGCCACCGTTATTCTCCAGAACAAGAACATTGCGGAGCAGGGCACCGAGGCTTTGCGGACTCATATTGCCGTATATCGGGATAAACTCGTCGCGGTGAGCGGTCACGTACTGAATCAGACTGACCAGATCCTTGATATCCAGAAGGAGCAGACCCTTATCGTCCGCGATGCGGAAGATTGTATCGAGTACGCCGGACTGCACGTCCGTCAGCTCCATCAGACGGGACAGCAGAAGAGGCCCCATATCGGATACCGTCGCACGGATCGGGTGGCCTTTCTTACCGTACAGATCCCAATAACAGACAGGAAAAGACTTATAGGAAAAATCCGGAATACCGAGAGAGGCCAGACGTTTGTCCAGAGCTTCGCTGGGAGTACCGGGCAGGCACATGCCGGCCAGATCTCCCTTCACATCAGCCAGGAACACGGGAACGCCCATTTCGCTGAAGGATTCCGCAAGCACTTTCAGACTGATTGTCTTACCGGTACCGGTAGCGCCTGCGATCAATCCATGGCGGTTAGCCATCCGCGGCAACAGATAGCAGGGATTCTCCCCGCTTCCGATCCAGATTCTGTCTCCGGAAAACATTACTTCTGCAGATCGTCGAGATCAGCCGCGTCCGGAGCGTTGTCGTCAGCGGGAGCAGCGTCGATGTTGAGCATCTCTTCTACAGGAGCGGAAGGAGCTGTCGGCTGAGCGGGCTTCTCAGCGGGAGCCTGCGGAGCGTTCAGAGCCATCGGAACCCAGATCTCGCAGAAGACCGCGCCGACTGCAGCAAGGATAACGCCAAGTCCAAGAATAACATTGCCGCCGACTCTGCAGAGAACAAGGATCGCGAAGATCAGGATAAGCAGTGCGCATCCTCCGAGAATACCGACGTTCTGCAGAGGCGCATGGGCCTTATAGAGATCAAAGGTGCGCTGTCCGACTTCGCAGATGACCAGCCACATAACAAGGATCATGGCAAGAATCGCGATACTGGAAACCGTCGAACGGTAGATGATGAAGATAATTCCCGCGATGATCAGGAAGCATCCGAGCGCCAGATCCAGCTCCGGCAGTCCGGGATTACGGGAAGCTTTGAAGTAAGCCTGAAGCTTCATTACGCCAAGGTAGATCAGAATGGCGGCCGCGACGAGAGCGATCAGCGTTCTCGTGAAGGAAGGAACGATCATGTACAGAAGACCGATAAGAGCTGCCGCAGCGGCACAGATTTTTGTCGTACCCTTGATTTGATTCAGAAATTCCATCATACAAACACTCCTTTTATTATAACATTCAAAACTTTATTATATTCTATCACAACTTGGACAATTTGTAAACGAATATATAATGTTTTTATGCTCTGATGAACTGATTTTGACAGACAGATCCTGACGATTATTCCCGGCCGTCCCAGCAGTAGGTGCACAGAAGCTCGCGGTCGATTCCGAAGGCCTCCAGCATATCGTCAAGCCGCTGATAGGACAGAGTCGTGAAGCCGTTTGTCTGACGGATCATGTCGACCATATCGTGATAAGCCTGCTGATCCGGATCCAGATAAGCGTGCGGATCGGCGTTCGGTCCCGCCAGCTTGACGATGACGCGTCGGGTGAACAGATCCATATCGGACATGGATCGGGAGAAGTTCAGGTACTTGCAGCTGAAAAGAATCGGCGGGCAGGCCGGCCGCACGTGGACCTCCCGTGCTCCGCACTGGAACAGATATCCGGTCGTGTCTTTCAGCTGTGTGCCGCGGACGATGGAGTCATCGATCAGCAGGATGCTCCTGTCTTTGATGAGCTCACGGATCGGAATCAGCTTCATTTTAGCGATGAAATCGCGTACGCGCTGATTCGGCGGCATAAAGGAACGCGGCCAGGTCGGCGTATATTTGATAAACGGACGGGAGAACGGAATGCCGGATTCATTGGAATATCCGATCGCATGGGCGGTACCGGAATCGGGAACACCTGCGACGACGTCCGCGTGCTCCAGTACACCGCGGATCCGGTCGCGCTTGGCAAGCGCGATACCGCTGCGGTGACGCGCTTCTTCCACGTTTAATCCCTGATAGGTAGAAGTGGGATAGCCGTAGTAGACCCACAGGAAAGCGCAGAGACGCATTTTCGTGCCGGGAGCAGAAAGCACCTGATAGCCTTCCGGCGTAATGATATCGATTTCGCCCGGGCCCATTTCCTTGCAGAACTCATATCCGAGATTCAGATAGGCAAAGCTCTCAAAGGTGACACAATAGGCGTTGTCTTTCTTACCGATGACCATCGGCGTGCGGCCGACCTTATCCCGCGCGGCATAGATCCCGCGGGAGGTCAGGAGCAGAATCGACATGGAACCTTTAATCTTATCCTGGGCGTAACGGATCCCTTCGATCAGGTTATCACGCTGGTTGATCAGAGCAGCGACAAGCTCAGTCGCGTTGATCTCGCCCTGGGTCATCTCAAGGAAATGCATATGTCCGGAACGGTAAATATCCGCGACGAGCTCTTCCGTATTGTCGATGCGCCCGACGGTGACGATGGAATATGTATCATGATGAGAACGGACGATCAATGGCTGCGGTTCAAAATCCGAGATCGAACCGATACCCATATTGCCGTTCATCTCATCGATATCCCGGTCGAATTTGGTGCGAAACGGAGAGTTTTCGATATTGTGGATCGCGCGGACAAATCCGTCATCATGTGAATATACGCACATTCCGGCACGGCGGGTGCCAAGGTGAGAATGATAGTCTGTCCCGAAGAAAAGATCTTCAATACAATGTTCCTTGCACGCTACTCCGAAAAATCCTCCCATTGATTACCTCCTGTTTTTTTATATATCTGTCTGTATGCTTCCGGAAGAGAGAAACGCGGAAACGCTTTCCGCGGACATCTGTCCCGGTGCGGAAGCCGCGTAAGCTGCCGCAAAAGTGACACAGCTGCCCGTTATATCACAGGCAAGCCGGGTGATTCTCCCGAGGCTGCCCATCGAGAGTGTGATATAAGGCTTGCGCGGTTCGGAAGCACCGAAACGGGCAGAAGCCTCCATCAGATTCAAAACGTCCTGCGCACAGCGCGGCATAACAGCAAGCTTGCTGATGTCTCCGTCCGTTTCATCCATGCCCTGCAGAATCGCAAGAAGCTCCGGCAGGGAAGGCGTCTTGGCGAAATCGTGATGAGATACGATGACGGGGACCGGCGCAGTGGATGGAATTGCCTTGACCGTGGCGAGAACATCCGGTCCAAGTGCCCACTCCACATCGACAAGATCCGCACCGCAGCGGATAGCGGTCTCATAGCAGCGGATGTATTCCTCCGCGGAGAAATCCCGCATGCCGCCCTCGTTCCGTGTACGGAAGGTGGCCAGAAGAGGCCTCCGTCCGCAAGCTTCCCGGATCTGAGTGCAGATGCTGTCATAAGGGACGTCCGGCGGAAGGTAATCCATACGCCATTCCCACATATCGGCGGGCGATGAGACTGCTTGCGCAAGCTGTGCGGTGAGATCTTTTGCATCGGCCGGCGTCAGCGGAATGCAGACGGCCGGTCTGCCGTGTCCAAGCGTAAGACCGCGGATCATAAGCTCTTTCACCGGGGCATCCTCCTTCCGTTTGAAACTGAATAAAACCAACAACGATTTATTATAAACAGCAGAAGAGTTACTGTCAAGTTGACTTTTCGGCCGGAAAGGAGTATCATACAGAAAAACACCGGAAAATATCGGAGGTTAAGCCATGAACACGAAGAATTTTATTAAAACAGTTCCCATGGAGCAGGTCGAGGTCCGGGACAGTTTCTGGAACCGCTATATGGAAGTCGTGCGGACATCAATGATACCTTATCAGTGGAAAGCATTGCACGATGAGGTGGAAGGCGCCACGCCGAGTTATTGCATACATAATTTTCTTGTCGCGGCCGGCTTAAAAGAAGGAAAGCATGGAGGATGCGTCTTCCAGGACAGCGATCTGGCAAAATGGATTGAAGCCGCGTCCTATTCGCTGATTCATCATCCGGACGCCGCGCTGGAGAAGGATCTGGATGATCTGATCGAATTGATAGGCAAAGCACAGCAGCCGGACGGATATCTGGATACTTACTATATCATTACGGGACTGGATAAGCGTTTCACGGATCTGCAGAATAACCATGAACTCTATTGCTGCGGACATATGCTGGAAGCGGCGATCGCTTTCTACCGCGCGACCGGGAAAAGAAGCCTGCTCGATATCATGCTGCGTTTTGTCGATCTGATCGACCGGATGTTTGGCCCGGAAGAGGATAAAAAGCACGGATATCCAGGACATGAGGAGATCGAGCTGGCGCTCATGAAGCTTTACCGGATCACGAATGACCCGAAGCATCTGCGGCTCGCGAAGTACTTTATCGACCAGCGCGGACAGAGCCCTAACTATTTTGAAGAAGAAGGCAAGGGACGCAATTTCTACTGGGCGAATAGTCATTTTAAGTATCAGTATTATCAGGCGGGTAAGCCGCTGCGGGAGCAGACGGTCGCGGAGGGTCACGCGGTCCGCGCGATGTATCTGTACACCGGAGCCGCGGATGTGGCCAAGGAGACCGCGGATGAAGGCCTGTATCAGGTGCTGCGTACGCTTTGGAAGAACGTCACCCGCCGCCAGATGTATATTACAGGGTCGGTCGGCGCTTCCGATTACGGTGAAGCTTTTTCCTATGATTATGATTTGCCGAACGATACGGTCTACGGCGAAACCTGTGCCGCGATCGGACTCGCTTTCTGGGCGCACAGGATGCTCGGAATCGAGCCGCGCGGAGAGTACGCGGATGTGCTGGAAAAAGTCCTCTACAACGGGACGATCAGCGGCATGCAGCTTGACGGAACGAAATTCTTCTATGTGAATCCCCTGGAGGTCGTACCGGAGGCCAGTGAAAAGGCCTATGTATACAGTCATGTGAAGCCGGAGCGTCAGAAATGGTTCGGCTGCGCCTGCTGCCCGCCAAATCTGGCCAGACTGATCGAGTCCCTTCCGGAATATGCCTACGGCGTCCGGGAGAAGACGCTTTTTGTACATCTGTATCTGGGCGGCAGGGCGGATCTGCGTCCGCAAGGCATCCCGGCATGTCTGGAGGTCGAGACACAGTATCCGTGGAAAGGCAATATCCGGATGACGGTCCGCGCGGATCAGGCCGAGCAATGGCAGCTGGCGCTGCGGATTCCGGGTTGGTGCGGCAAATACGCCCTGCGCGTTAACGGAGAGGCTGTCGAGGCAGCAGTCAGGGACGGATATGCCGTCATTGACCGGGTTTTCCGGGACGGAGACATTGTGAAGCTCGAGCTCGATATGCCTGTCGAGAAGATGCAGGCAAGCCCCAGAGTACGCGAAGACATCGGAAAGATCGCCGTTATGCGCGGCCCGGTGGTCTATTGTCTGGAGGAAGCGGACAACGGACCGCAGCTTGCGCGGATCCGTCTGACAAACGCGCCGTTTACGGTCACTTATGAACCGGAATTGCTCTCGGGCGTTGCCGTGATCCGGACGCAGGGAGAATACCTGGAAGGCGATTGGGGAGAGGATCTGTACCGGAAAGCAGCCGATGAGAAATGGATTCCGAAAGACCTGACACTGATTCCTTACTATGCCTGGGCAAACCGTCAGAAAGGCGAGATGCGCGTGTGGATACAGAGCTGAGCAAACTATATGAATCCTGCCGTCTTTGTCCCCGGCAATGCGGTGTGAACCGGCTCGCCGGACAGAAAGGCGCCTGTCACGCCGCTGCGGACTGCTATATCGCGAGAGCGGCGCTGCATTACTGGGAAGAGCCCTGCCTGTCCGGCACGGAAGGATCGGGGACGGTTTTCTTCAGTGGCTGCGGGCTTGGCTGTATTTATTGTCAGAACGTGCAGATTCGGTCTTCGATGAGGGGACAGATCTATACGCCGGAGGAGCTCGCGGGGACATTCCTGCGGCTGCAGGATGAAGGCGCGAACAACATCAATCTGGTTACGGCCTGTCATTTCCTGCCGCATGTGATCGAAGCACTGCGCCTTGTCAGGGGACAGGAGCTCCGAATCCCGGTCGTCTATAATTCCGGCGGATACGAGAGCGTGGAATCCCTCCGGATGCTGGAGGGCCTTGTAGACGTCTATCTGCCGGATCTGAAGTATCTCAGCAGTCAGAGAGCGCAGAAATACTCTCACGCGGCGGATTATCCGGAGGTCGCGAAGGCTGCTATCGCGGAGATGGTACGACAGCAGCCGGAGGCGGTATTTGACGAGCAGGGACGGATGCTCAAGGGTGTAATCGTGCGCCATCTTGTGCTGCCCGGCGGACGGGAGGATTCACTAGCGGTCGTCCGTTATCTGTATGAAACCTACAGGGACTCGATTTACATGAGTCTGATGAATCAGTATACGCCGGTTCTGCAGGATCCGGACTATCCGGAGCTTGCCCGGAAGCTGCACAGACGGGAATATGAGCGTGTCATCGACGAGGCCATGCGTCTCGGCGTGGAGAACGCCTACATTCAGGAGGGCGGAACGGCCAAAGAAAGCTTTATTCCGCCATTTCCCAGCGAAAACGATTGACTTTGTCCTGTAATTCCGTTATAATCAGCTTTACACGCTTTGCTGCTGCCAAATCAGAAAGGACGGCTTGAGCAACCGGTATCGGCAGCATACATAAAGCAGGGGTAACTATTTGTTTTTTGAAAGAATGCCGCGAACCTGTCTGACGGGATCCGTCAGCGCGTGACGCGGCTATGGAGGTTTATATGAAGGAAAAGCAGAAGAGCCAGACGCCGCAGTATGGGCGTAGTTCCATGGTTTCGTACTTTCTGCGGGGAAGTGTACATTTTTTCATACTCAGTATTCTGAGTTCGTTTATTGTAACACTCGCTGAGATGTTCATGCCCCAGGTCGTCCGTTTTATGGTCGACATCGTCCTGGGCGCGGATCCGACTCAGAAAGTGAACACCGTTGGAAAAGTCATGCTGAGTTTTGGCGGGCTGGATTACCTGAAGACCCGTATTTGGCTGTTCGCGGTCGTACTTGTCGTGATCGCGCTGATCGCGGCGGTATTCCGCTATCTTGTCAACATCATGATCAATAAGGGGACGCAGACACTGATGGAGAGAATCCGTAATCTGCTGTTTGCGCATATTCAGAGGCTCCCCTTTGCCTGGCACATGCAGAACAAGACAGGCGATATCATTCAGAGATGCACCTCGGACGTAGACCGTGTCTGTGTCTTTATCTCTGAGCAGATGGTTTCTCTGATCCGTATTATCATTCTGGTCGTCATGAGCCTTAGTTTTATGTACAGTATGAACGTGAAGCTGGCCGTACTGGCAACGTTCAGCATTCCGGTCGTCATGCTGTATTCCATGTATTTCCATAATAAAATCGGTTCCCGGTTTGAGGAATGCGATATCCAGGAGGGCGTGCTCTCCACAATCGCGCAGGAGAATCTGACAGGGGTCCGCGTAGTCCGCGCGTTTGGCCGCGAGAAGTTTGAAAAAGACCGCTTTGAAGCGCAGAACCAGAAATACGCGGGACTGTGGGTACGCCTGATGAATCTGATGGCGCTTTTCTGGAGCTCGGGCGATTTTATCTCCGGACTGCAGGTCATGCTGGTTCTGGTTTTCGGTACCGTGCTTTGTGTACGCGGAGAGATCAGTACCGGTACATTTATCGCGTTCATCTCCTATAATTCCATGCTGACATGGCCGGTGCGCCAGCTGGGACGCGTGATTTCCGAGATGAGTAAGGCTGGTGTTTCCATCGACCGTATCATCTATATCATGAATTCAGCGGAAGAGCAGGATAAGCCGAATGCTGTTGAGGCGGATATGCATGGAGATATTGAGTACTCGCATGTTTCCTTTGGATATGAAGAGAACGTTCCGGTCGTAGAGGACGTTTCCTTCAGGATCAAAGCGGGTACGACCTTTGGTATTCTGGGCGGAACGGGTTCCGGCAAATCCACACTGATGCTGCTTCTGGACAGAATGTATAATCTGAAGCCGGATCAGGGCGAGATTACGGTCGGAGGCGTCAACATCGAGGATATCAAGGCGGAATGGCTGCGGCGCAATATCGGTATCGTGCTGCAGGAGCCGTTCCTTTTCAGCCGTACGATTGCCGAGAATATCGGTATTACCCAGCATAACATGCCGATGGATCAGATCCGCCGCGCCGCGAGAATTGCCGCTGTAGACGATTCGATCAATCAGTTTGCCAAGGGCTACGATACGATCGTTGGAGAACGCGGCGTCACGCTTTCCGGCGGACAGAAGCAGAGGACCGCGATCGCGCGTATGCTGACGCAGCAGGCGCCGATCATGATTTTCGACGATTCGCTGTCGGCTGTTGACGCGGAGACGGACGCGGAGATCCGCCGCGCGCTGAAAGAAAACCTCAGTGGAGCGACCGTGATTCTGATTTCCCACCGTGTAACGACCCTGATGGGCGCGGATCAGATTCTGGTCCTGGATAAAGGACATGTGGCCGAGCTGGGTACACATGAAGAGCTCCTTGGGATCGAGAACGGCATCTATCACAAGATCTACGATATGCAGATGAAGATGCCGGAAGATGAGGAGGTGAAGCAGGATGAGTAAGAAAGACGAGAATAAAGAGTATGTGAAGCTCCCGTATTTCGGCATACCCAAGCTGCTTCCGTTCCTGAAGCCTTATCGTGTCAAGATCATATCGATGATGCTGATGGGCGTTCTGACGAGCGCGATGGACATTGTCTGGCCGCTGTTCACACAGTACGCCATTAACCATTATGTAGCGGATTCTACGCTGCAGGGATTACCGGTATTTATACTGCTGTATGTGCTTTGCCTCGGATTCCAGGTCGTCATGAGCTATATCTCCTGTTCTTACGCGGGACAGATCGAGATGTATGTCGGACGAGATCTGAAGAGGGAGAGCTTCAATCATCTGCAGAACCTGTCCTTCTCCTATTTCAACCAGAACAGTGTCGGCTATATCCTGGCCCGTGTCACGAGCGATACAGGACGAATCGGCGGACTGGTCTCCTGGGATCTGATGGACAGCGTGTGGAATCTTTCCTATCTGATCGGTGTTATTGTGTCCATGTTGCTTCTGAACTGGAAGCTCGCGCTGATCGTTCTGACCATTGTACCGTTCACGGCTCTGGTTTCGGTGTATTTCCAGAAGCATCTGGTTGTACTCAACCGTAAAATCCGTGAGATCAACTCTCAGATTTCCGGTAATTTCAACGAAGGAATTACCGGCGCCAAGACGACCAAGACACTGGTCGTCGAGGAGAAGATGGAGCACGATTTTAACGCTACCAGCAAAGAGATGAAGGATGTCTCCGTACGGGCGGCGCGTTATCGCTCCATGTTCGGATCGCTGATCAGTTTTGCCTCTTATCTGGCTCTGGCGCTTGTCCTGTGGCGTGGCGGCATTCTGACGCTGAACGGTCTGATGATGATCGGTACGCTTTCGGTATTCATGTCCTATGCACTGGGCATGATGGAGCCGATTCAGTGGATCGTGCGCGCTTTTTCCAGCCTGATCACGATTCAGGTTAACGTGGAGCGTCTGATCCGTCTGCTGACGACGGAGCCGGACGTTAAGGATACACCGGAAGTCATCGAGAAGTACGGCGATTCCTTTAACCCGAAGAAAGAGAACTGGGAGCCGCTGTACGGCGATATCGAATTCAAGGACGTTTCCTTTATGTATCCCGACGGGGACGAATACGTCCTGGAGCATTTCAATCTGAAGGTTCCGCAGGGAACGAACGTCGCGATCGTCGGAGAGACCGGTGCCGGCAAATCGACGCTGGTCAATCTGGTCTGCCGGTTCTTTGAGCCGACATCGGGACAGATCCTGATCGACGGACGGGACGCCCGTGAGCGGTCGCAGCTCTGGCTGCACAGCAATATCGGGTACGTCCTGCAGACACCGCATCTTTTCTCCGGCACGGTTAAGGAGAATCTGCTGTACGGCAAGCCGGACGCGACGATGGAACAGATCGAGGACGCAGTTCATAAGGTGTCGGCGGACGGTGTCATCGCCCGGATGGATAAAGGCTATGACAGCCAGGTCGGAGAGGGCGGAGACCTTCTCTCGACCGGCGAAAAGCAGCTGTTGTCTTTCGCCCGCGCGATTCTCGCGGATCCCCGGATCTTTGTTCTGGATGAAGCGACTTCCTCCATCGATACGGTGACGGAGAAGCTGATTCAGGACGCGATCGAAAGCCTGATGAAGGGACGGACTTCCTTCGTCATCGCGCATCGGCTTTCCACGATCCGCCAGGCTGACGTGATTCTTGTCGTCAAGGATGGCAAGATCATCGAAAGCGGTACGCACAGAGAGCTGCTTGCTAAGCGCGGATATTATTACGACCTGTATACACAGCAGTATCAGGAAGAGAATATCCAGTCCGCTTATCAGGCACTGTAAAAACGGTGTGTCCATAACGAATCACAATATGTTGCTTAAAACAAGATCCCGCTCCGGCGATCCGGAGCGGGATTTCTGTATCTATCTGAACCGCTTGCGCAGCGGTATGCGGGTCATACGACCGGTTTTATTCTATCCTAAGGAGGGATTTACGATGAAAAGCTTACGGTCGGAGCCAGATTGAGAGAGATGTTCAGATTGCCATTGCGGGAACGCAGCGCGTCCAGAAAAGCTTT
>CACZPA010000237.1 GCA_902782895.1 uncultured Eubacteriales bacterium | reverse complement strand
TGCTGCTGCGCGAGATCTTTGATATGGCAGCTGACAATATGTGGGCCGAGCAGCCGGAAGCAGCGCTCCAACAGCTCTTCCTGATGCGTGTATTTGTACGCGGAATTGATGAAATTGATGTAATCCAGATGCACCGCGAATCCGGGCCGGTCCAGATTCTGCAGGAACTGCGCGTATTGCTCCGGGGAATCGGGCAGCATCCACTGCATCGGCTCCAGAGCATACTTCGTATGAACCGGCTTCACCGTGTCCAGCAAATACCGGATCCATTCGATATTATCGACATACAGCTTTTCATCATAGTTTCCGGGATAACACCACGACCATACTTCACCGACGGACCCCGAGACATTAACGCAGCAACGCGCCTTCACATACTCGGCCAGACGCAGCTTTTCCAGTGCGTCCTCGCGGGACCGTGCCCGGACCTCCGGATCCGGCGCGAAAGGCGAATTCCAGATACCGACCTCGGCGATCAGAATGTCATGCGCCTTGGCTTCGGCCAGATACTGATCGATGACGTGAACAGGCGTCTTATATCCGACTGGAAAAGACGCCGCGCGAAAACCTTCCGCGGCCAGCATTTCAGCCCACTGCGCGGGACTGTCATGCTTCGGGGCAAAATTGATTCCGAGCCTCATTGCGCTGCCTTTGCCTTCGCGCGGATGCCGTCGACATAGGATGAAGCCGAAAGCGCGGCGACATTTCCCTGTCCGGCGGCCTTAATATACTGATACGGCGTGCCGGTAATGTCTCCGCACGCAAAACACCCGGGGAGATTGGTGCACATCTGCATATCGACCTTGATATGCGCGCCTTCGGTCTCAAGTCCCGGTACGAGCTGCCCGGGAGCGATGGATTCGCGCAGCACAAAGATGCAGGCGCTCTTGTAAGCATTGCCCTCAGAGGTCGTCAGAATGATGGAAGGATTCATGAGTGTGCCCGTCGGATCCTGCGCGATGGACGCGGCTTTCTCCCGCACGACTTTAATCGGTGCTTTTCCGGCGGCGGGATCGGCGGAACCGTCCTCCCAGCGGGTCGGCATTTTATACTGTGGGAAATACAGGACTTCCGAGCATACACCAGCCAGGAATACAGCTTCCTCTTCTTCTTTTTCGTTATATCCGACGACAACGACCGGCTTATTGCGGTAGAGCATCGCGTCGCAGGTAGCACAATAGCTGACATGATTGCCCAGATTTTCAACCTCGCCCGGAATCGGCTTATCTGCTACGACGCCGCTTGCGATAATGATCGAAGTGGCCTCATAGGGCATGTCACTACGGCTGCCGAGCATCATGAAATAGTCATCCATTGCGAGCACGGACGCGATACGGTCTTCCGTAATCGTGATGTCGAGCGACTCCAGATGCTTCTTCAGCGCGGCCGTCAGCTCGTCGCCTGTAACCTCCGGAAGCCCCGGATAATTCAGAATCTTATGTCCCTTGACCAGCTTTCCCGTCAGATCGGGGCTGCCGAGCAGCAGGATGCTTTTGTTGCGGATTTTTGCTGTAATTGCCGCAGAAACTCCTCCCGGACCGGTCCCGATGACCGCGACATCATAACGGCCGGTGAATTCGCTGGCTCCGCTCATGAAATCAGAGCACGGATCTGCGCCTTCGGAATAACGCCGAGGGAGCTCTTGACAGGCTGGCCGTCTTTGAAGAAAATCAGAGTCGGGATGCTGCTGATCTGGAACATATTGGCCAGCTCGGGCTCTTCGTCAACATTGACCTTGCCAACCTTGATCGTGTCCGCGTACTCTTCGGCGATCTCCGCGATCGCGGGAGCGAGCATGCGGCAGGGGCCGCACCATACTGCCCAGAAGTCAACGAGAACGGGCTTTGCGGACTCCAGAACTTCTTCCTTAAAATTCGCTGTTGTTAAAGTGATTTCTGCCATAATGATATCTCCTTCTGATAAAATGTATTATAGATAGATTTTTTCGAAATCTTCGGCGGGATGCTTGCAGAGCGGACATTCGAATCCGTCCGGCAGCGTTTCGCCTTCATAAATGTAGCCGCAGATCTTGCAGCGCCAGGCCGGCTTGCCGGCGGGTTTGGACGGCTCCTGCGGCTTGGGTTTGATATGATCCTGATAATAGGTGTAGGTTACGGAAGGCGCGTCGGACAGAATGTCCATATCCGTCACGCCCGCGATGAAGAGTGTATGCGTCCCCAGATCGACCGACTGCACAACAGACGCGCTGATCCACGCATTCGTTCCTTTTGTAACGTACAGAACACCGTTCGCCGCGATCTTTGCGTCTTTGAAGTCCTTGAACTTGTCGGTATCCCGTCCGGTCTGGAATCCAAAGTGCTTAAAAAGCTCAAAGTCGGCATCTTCTGAGATGATGGAGATGTTGAAAACACCCGTCCGCAGAATCATATCGTGCGTGTAATTGCTCTTGTTGACGGCAACGGAGATCCGGTTCGGGACGGAAGTGACCTGTCCCGCAGTGTTGATGATACATCCATTGTCCTTACCGTTTTCATGCGCGGTCAGAACAAAGAGTCCATAAGTCAGCTTGTACATTGTCTGTTTGTTCATGGGCGGTTACTCCTTCCAAAATGGTTTATCGCTCCAGTTTCGCGATGGTTTCGATTCCCGGCGTGCCCGGGAACATGTCGACGCACTGCATTCCTGTGACACGATATCCGGCCTCGAGGAAGAAGGGCAGATCCCGTACCAGGGAGGTCGGCTTGCAGGAAATATACAGGAATTCGCGCGGAGCAAAAGCGAGGATCTCCGGCATCGCTTTCGGGTGCACACCGTCGCGCGGAGGATCCAGAATAATCAGATCCGGTTTATCCGGAAGCGTCGGGACGAGCTTCAGCACGTCGCCCGCGTAGAATAAGCAGTTGTCAAGGCCGTTACGCAGCGCGTTCTGCTTCGCGGCTTCGACAGCCTCGGGAACAAGCTCGATGCCGTAGACTTTGCGTGCGCCGGCGTGGGCAAAAACCTGACTGATCGTGCCTGTGCCGCAGTACAGGTCGAAGACCGTTTTGCCGGCAACATCGTCTGCCATGCGCAGGGCTGCGGCGTAGAGCGCTTCAGCGCCATGCGTATTGGTCTGGAAAAAAGAGAAGGGCGACAAAGTAAAAGAAAGCCCGAGCAGGGATTCGGTAAGATCCGGCACACCGTACAGAACCCGCAGAGAATCGGCCTGAACGACGTCGGCCTGCGAATCATTGCAGGTATGCAGAATTCCGGAAATCTGTCCCTCGAGCGGCAAATCGAGCAGCCTGTTCACAAATATCTCCGCGTCAAACTGTCCCTGGGACGAGGTTACCAGATTGACCATCGTCTTGTTCTCCGTGCAGCTGTGCCGCAGGACAAGATGGCGAAGGAATCCGGCATGAGTCCTTGTGTTGTAAAAACTGTCCCTGCTTTCCCGGAAAAACTCCTGAACAGCTTCGACGATCCGGATATAATCCCCCGGAACGATCTGACATCCGTCTATCGGAACGATATCGTGATAGGCGTTTCGTTTGTGAAGACCGAGGGTCAGAGGACCCTCCTTGACTTCATCCCCAAACGAGAATTCCATCTTGTTCCGGTATCCTGCGGGATCCGGAGAAGGAATCACAGGCGGTAGGTCATATTCCCCGTGGAAAAGATCCGTCACCGCCTGTCTTTTCCATTCGAGCTGTTTTTCGTAGGGAACGGTCTGGTACGCGCAGCCTCCGCAGACGCCCGCGTGAGGGCAGAGCGACGGAATCTCATATGGCGCGGGCTTGACAACTTCGCGCAGCATGCCCTCCTTGCGGCGGATCATGTGCGGGGACTGGAAAACCCGGACGGTCTGTCCCGGAAGGACATCTTTGACCTTGACAGGAGCCGAATCCGGTGCTGGGACGACGAGCCCCCTGTTGGGGAAAGACACCGATACCGCAAGACCATCCCATACGATTGGTTCTTTTTTCATGCGGTGTGAAGAAGATCAGTCCGCAGCGTGTTCGGAACCGTCCGGTTCCTCTGAAGGTTCAGAAGCAGCGTCTTCGTCCGTAGGCTCGTCGGCGTCTTCGTCAGCGTCATCTTCCTCGTCCTCGTCTTCCTCGTCGTCTTCCGCGTCTTCGTCGTCAAGATCGTCCCAGTAATCCTCGTCTTCTTCCTCGTCCCACTCGTCCTTCTTCTTTTTCTTCTTCAGAAGAGCGATGGCAACAGCGACGGCGGCAAGGGCGATCGCGGCGCCGATCAGAATCCACAGCAGCTTCTTACGGTCTGCGGATTCCAGTTTGTTCTTCAGTGCATCTATCTGATCCATATTCTATAACCTCCTTTTGATATATTAATACACTTATATTATATCGTATTGATCCCGTCAAAACAAGTTCTTTCGTGGCGGTTTTCCAAATTTGACAAATCCTTCTTGGATAGTTAAAATATAATTCATAAAAGAAAGCCTGCAGGAGGTCATGATGAATAATACAACAAGAGAACTGCCGCAGACAGCGGTCATTTATGTAGGAAAAGACGGCGATTTCCGGACGATTCAGGAGGCTGTGGACGCGATCGCGGAGGACAATACTACGCCCGTTATGCTGAAGCTCGCGCCTGGCGTTTACACGGAGGCCGTGCGGATCCCCGGGACAAAGCCTTATATCACGTTGATCGGAACGGGTGACACGCCGGAGGATACGGTTATTTCTTACGACAACTACGCCGGACGCAAGCGGGAGAATGGCGATATGACAGGGACTTTCCGCAGCGCGACGGTCAGCATCTATGCGAACGACTGCGGCGCGTACAATCTGACGTTCCGCAACTCTTATGACGGGATCAGCGGAGCGGAGGGAGGCCGGCAGGCGCTTGCGCTGTATGCTTCCGGAGAAAGGCTCGTATTTAAGAATTGCCGTTTTCTGGGCAAGCAGGATACGCTGTACGTCCGGGACGGAAGTCAGCTCTATGAGAATTGCTACATAGAGGGCGATGTGGACTTCATTTTCGGAGCAGCGAGGACGGTGTTCGAATCCTGTGAAATCCGCTCGCTGGCCCATACGAGAAGAGAGCCGGGTACGACGCAGGGCTATGTCGCGGCGCCGAGCACCTATCTGGCGCAGAAATACGGATTTGTGTTCCGTCACTGCAAACTTGTTTCCGATTGCCCGGAGCGGAGTGTTTATCTGGGACGCCCCTGGCATGCCGGCTCGGATCCGTTTGCGGTCGGATGCGCGTATTATGTTGAATGTGAGCTGGGAGCGCACATTCATCAGGATGGATGGACGGATATGGGCGGCTTCCTCGGACGGAACGCGCGGTTTGGCGAGTATGGGAGCTTTGGTCCGGGCGCTGTTGCGTCGGCGAAACGTCCGCAGCTGATGGCGGAGGAAGCGGCGGCATTGACCAACGAGCGTGTGCTCGGCTGGGATATCGCGGAGTGACAAATTATGACAAATCTATTTGATATTCGTGGCTGGAAAGCCATTGTGACGGGCGGGACGCGCGGTCTTGGGCACGGCATGGCGGAAGGTCTGCTCGAGGCAGGAGCTTCGGTCGTGATCTTCGGCTCGAACGAGCATGTGAAAGAAGTGGCGGCGGAGTTCTGTTCGCATGGGTTTGACTGTCATGGGCTGAAGGTGGATCTCGCGAACCGTGCGGAGCGGGAAGCCGGATTTGAGGAGGCTGTGCGGATCCTCGGAGGGCTGGATATTCTGGTGAATTCGGCCGGGATTCAGCGGCGCCATCCCGCGGAGCAGTTTCCGATCGAAGACTGGGACGATGTCATCGAAGTGAATCTGACGGCGCCTTTTGAGCTGAGTCAGATGGCGGCACGGGAGTTCCTGAAGAAAGACGAGCCGTATGGAAAAATCATCAATATCGCGTCGATGCTGTCGTTTTTCGGCGGGTTTACTGTCCCTGCATATGCTGCGTCAAAAGGCGGCGTAGCGCAGTTCAGTAAGGGCATGGCCAACGAATTCGCGGGTAAGGGAATTCATGTGAACTGCCTGGCGCCGGGATACATGGACACGGATATGAATACCGCGCTCACGGATCCGGCAAATCCGCGGTTTAAGACGATCACGGACCGTATCCCCGCGCATCGCTGGGGGACAGGTGACGACATGAAAGGGCCGGTGATTTTCCTGGCATCCCATGCTTCGGATTACTTGGACGGCGCGGTGATCCCGGTCGACGGAGGATATCTGGTACGCTGATACGGTGTGGTAAAGAGAGATTCCTCCTTTAGAGTTTTGCGGAATCTAAGTGCTTTTGAGTGAAAAATAATATGGCGCACTTTTATGGCCTTATGGCAATGAGGTGCGCTTTTTTCATATTCGGTTTTGGCACGCATCTCAGCGGTTTCACAGCACAGTTTTGAAGAAAAGCGTGCCAAAATCCATGGCAGTGACGGAAAATTTCCTCACCCCGGATTCCCTGGAATTTGGCACGCAATTCTGCGTTTTCACAGCGCGGTTTTGGAGAAAAGCGTGCCAAATCCATGGCTGCGGTGGCGGAGAAGTGTTCCCACCCTCGGATTCCCTGGAATTTGGTACGCAGTTCTGCGTTTTCACAGCACAGTTTTGAAGAAAAGCGTGCCAAATCCATGGCCGTGGCGGCGGAGAAGTGTCCCCACCTCGGATTCCCTGGAATTTGGCACGCAATTCTGCGTTTTCACAGCGCGGCTTTGGAGAAAAGCGTGCCAAATCCATGGGTGTGGCGGAGAAGTGTCCGCACCTCGGATTCCCTGGAATTTGGCACGCATTTCTGTGTTTTCAGATCGTGGTTTTGAAGAAAAGCGTGCC
>CACZPA010000236.1 GCA_902782895.1 uncultured Eubacteriales bacterium | reverse complement strand
GATCGGATATGTCCTCGCGAAGGATTACTGGGGACAGGGACTGATGCCGGAAGCCGTAAGCGAAGTGATCCGCTATCTTTTTGAAGATCTGAAGCTGGACGCGATCATGTGCGGACATTTCCTGAGCAACGCGCAGTCCGCGAGAGTGCAGGGAAAATGCGGATTCCGCCATTATGTGTATGTGGAATACACGACACTGACGGGAGAGCGCAAACAGGAAGAGGTCAATATCCTGACGAGAGAGGACTGGCTGGGTGCGGCCGGGGAGTTCGGGGCGGCTGAAAAGGTCGGAGCATCCGCAGACCGTGGAAAGGCCACGAGCAGCCGAGCGGCCGGGTACACTTTCCCGGCGCTGGACCGTGCAAAGGTCGAAGAAGAGCTCGCCTATTGGAATATCCCCGGTGTGACGATCGGTGTCACGGATCGCAGCCACACGCTCTGGCTGGAGGGCTTCGGCAAGCGGAATCTTGCGACAGGAGAGCCCATGACGGGCCGCTCGATCGGCTGCATCGCGTCCTGCTCCAAGGCCTTTGCTTCGGCGGCTGTAGCGCTGCTGGTGGACGAGGGCAAGCTCAGCTATGATACACCGATTCAGCAGATCTATCCGTATTTTGCGTTGATGGATCCGATCGCGTCCAAGGAATGCACGCTGCGCGATATGCTTTATCACCGGACGGGGATCGCGGGACATGACGCCATGTGGCCGGATCCGGGTCTGACACGGGACGAATATATGCGGCGCTGCCGGTATCTGGAGCCCAATATGCCTTTCCGCAGCGTGAGCCAGTACAGCAATACGATCTATAACCTGATCGGCTGCATCGTGGAGAGAGCGGCAGGAATGCCGTACGAGGATTTCGTCAGAACGCGCATTCTCGAGCCGCTTGGCATGGACAGGACGAGTCTGGAGGTCGCCCGGATGCGGCAGGATCCAGACTACGCGACAGGCTATTTCTGCAAGACCAGAGCTTCTGAACCGGAAGAGATGGAGCCGTGGGAGATGGATATCGGGAATCCCGCGGCCGGCATCAACGCGGGAGCGGAGGACATGATGAAATGGCTGCGCCTGCATCTGGCGGACGGGTTCAGTCAGGACGGACCTTCCTGCGGGACCAGGCTTTTCTCCGTGAACGTCATGCAGGAGATGCATCAGCCTGCCGTGCATCTGTCCGCTTTTCCGTGGAGATTTCCGGAGGTACCGGGCTTCGGACTGTACGGCATGGCCTGGAAAACCATGGTCTACAGGGGTCTCGCGATCCGATATCATTGCGGAGAGATCGAGGGCTATTGCTGCATCCAGCTTTTCGTGCCGGACAAAGGAATCGGCATGTTCGTGCTGACAAACCGTCACGCACCGGTCACGCCGTTCCTGATGGAAATTGTCTATACGCTGATTGACCGGATGTTCGGCTATCCGGAGGTGGACTGGGTCAGCCGCCTGCACCCCTACGCGGAGACTTTTGACGGCTCCTGTGATGACTGGGACAGAAATCTGATGACGGAGGAGCCGGTGCGGGGGACGCATCCGTCGCACGCGGTGGAGGACTATGCGGGAATCTATGAAAATCCGGCCTACGGCAGGTTCGAAGTCCTGCTAAAGGACGGTCAGCTGCTTCTTGCGTATAAAAAATGGAAGCTGCCGCTGGAGCATTTCCATTACGACACCTTCCGTGTAAGAGGCTTAAAAGAAGATACGGTCTATATGACTGTCCCGATGACGTTCTATTATGACGAAAGAAGCGGCCGCATCAACGCGTTCACGCTGCTGCTGGAGAGGACGGTTCCGCCTGTACGCTTTACGAAGGTAAGCTGACAAGGCTCAACAGACGAGGTGCCCGCAGGGGACAGATCGCCCACAAGGGACAGATTACCCGCCGCGGCCGCGGCTTCTTTTGTCAGGAAGGCGAGCGGCTCCTCATAACCGTCGATTCTTTCGCCGACAAAGCATCACGACAGCAATGATTCTGCACTTTTTCATTGAATTATCGTTATTATTCATGATCCCAAAGACCATAGCTACAGTTTCCCGTAAATCTTCCTTTACGGATGATTCTGCTAAACTATCATACTACTTCCAAAATTACAAGAGCGGCCCGCAAATCCGTGAGGAAAAATATCTTGACAATTCAGGAATATTCTGTACAATTAAGATTTAGGTAAGGTGATGTTATTATGCCCAG
>CACZPA010000235.1 GCA_902782895.1 uncultured Eubacteriales bacterium | reverse complement strand
GTATAACGGAGGAATTATGACTAAAGTCGGCGTAATCTCAGATACACATGGAATCCTGCGGCCGGAGATGCTTCGCGTCCTGCAGTCCTGCGACAAAATCATCCACGCTGGCGATTTCGCGTCGGAAAGAGTCGCAAAAGAGCTGGACCGGATCGCTCCGATGTACATGGTCCGGGGCAATAACGATCTTTTTATTCCGGCCGGGCAGCTGGAGACACTGCGGTTTTCCATCGAAGAGGTGAATTTCTTTGTGATCCACAACCGTTACCACATCTCGGAGATCCCGCCGGAGACGGATATCGTGGTACATGGACATACACATGTCTATTCCGAGGAGAAAAGGAACGGTGTACTGTGGCTGAATCCCGGCAGCGCGTGGATGGCAAGAGGCTGGTCGCCTCCTTCCATGGCGGTTCTGACGATCGACGGAAAGGATTACGGGATCCGGAAAGTCCTGCTATAAGAGCAACCGCTGCAGGCGATATCGTTCATGTATAGTTCATAGCAGAGACTTTACACAAAGAGTTTTTCGGTGTATAATAAACTATGTATGTGTTAAAGATTTCAACCATTATACGCGAAGGAGAATATATACAATGATAACTTACTGGCAGGCCATCTGGCTTGCGCTTGTACAGGGATTGACAGAGTTCCTTCCGGTGTCCAGTTCCGGACATCTCGCGATCGCGGGCATGCTGCTCGGCGCCAATACGGACGCGGGTCCGCTCTTTGACATTCTGCTGCACGTCGGCACGCTGCTTGCGGTCTGTGCGGTCTATTATAAGGACGTGTGGATCCTGATCCGGGAAGTCGTTCTGCTTGTTGTGGGCGGCGTCCGCTATCTGATCAACAAGGAGAAATATCCGTTCCGGATGTACAGGGAGAGGCTGCTGGCGGTCTATGTGATTCTGGCAAGCATCCCGACAGCGATTATCGGACTGCTGGTGCAGAAATTCCTGGAAGATCTGTTCCTGTCTTCTCTGACAGCGGTCGGATGCGCGCTGTTGATCACGGCGGCGATCCTGTTCCTTTCCCGGAAGATCCCGGCAGGGACCAAGAAGCTGGAAGATATGAAGATTCGGGACGTTCTGACGATCGGTACGGCACAGGGATTCGCTACGATTCCCGGTATTTCGCGCTCCGGTTCGACGATCGTTACGGAATTCGCGGCAGGACTTGATCCGGAGTTCGCCGTAGAGTTTTCCTTCCTGATCTCGCTGCCGGCGATTGCCGGTGCGGCGCTTCTGAACCTGCTGAAGGCGGGCTTCGGGACGTTCGCGGCGAACGCGGGACCGTATCTGCTCGGAATGGTCATCGCGGGAGCATCCGGATATCTGTGCATCCGTTTCCTTCTGCAGATTCTTAAAAAAGGCAAATTCTATTATTTCGGATATTATTGTGCGGCGATCGGACTGATCGCGGTGATTGGCGGATTCTTCATTTAATTGACGGGGAGAACAATGGCAGGCAAGAAACAGAGTACGACAAAGAAGACTTCAACGGGGAAGAGCAGCACGGCAAAAAGCACGGCAGCCAAGAGTACACGCTCCACTGCGGCGCGCTCCGGCAGTACTTCCCGGTCCACAAGCTCCAGAACCGGTACAAGACAAGCGGCTAAACAGCCGGTGAAGCAGGCGCGCATTTCCGGTTCCATCCGGCAGGAGGCATGGTATCTGGTCCTTCTGTTCCTGATGGCACTGGTGTTTTTGTGCATTTGCTTCGGCCCAAACTTCGGTAAAGCCGGGAGCGTGATCAGTTCCTGGATCGTGGGGATCTTCGGTATCGGAGCCTATCTGTTCAGCATTTTCCTGATTGTCTTTTCTGTCATCCGTCTTTTCTTCAAGAAGCTGCGCATCCCAGCGGGCAAATGGTTCGCGTGGGTTTTTCTGCTGTTTGACATCTGCATTATGATGCATGTGGTCGGCGGGGACCCGAGTGTGCCCGCCGCGGAGCTTTACAATAACGCACCGTGGTATTCCGGCGGCGTGATCGGTGCGGCCTGCGGCAACTGGCTGATGTCGATGTTCGGCAAGGCCGGTACGATCCTGATCCTGATCGCGGTGCTTGTGATCTGTATCGTCGTAATTACGGAGAAATCCGCTGTACATGCCGCGATTGCTGCTTGGATCCATGCGAGAAAAGCGACACAGAGCGCGACGGACAATGTGAAGGACAGGATCCGTCAGTATGAAGTGCAGAAACGTGCCGAGAGGCTGGAGCAGAAGGAAGCGATCCAGATGCCTGCGGAACCGGAGGAAGTGATTCCCGATCTCCATGAGAAGCGGGAAAGAATCCGCGCGATCTCCAAGACCAGCTTCTACGAGGACGATTCTGACGATATCCCGGATTGGATGAAGCGCAAACCCGCGCAGGAAGAGAAGAGTGTTAAAGAAGTCATTCAGGAGGCACGCCGCCCGATCAAGGACGGAGCGGTGGATATCCCGCTGATTTCTTATTCGGAATATCAAAGCAAGAAGCAGACTTATCAGGACGGACCTGTTTCCATCTGGACCAAGGACGGAGGGCTGACGCAGCCGTCCGGACAGCCTGAGGCGCAGACGCAGACGTACGTACAGACACCGGTACAGAGCGCGGAGCAGCAGGCTCCGGCCGAAGATATTTTCCTGACGATTCCTGTCTCCGGGACAGAACAGACGACGGAAACCTATCGGCCTGTACGGACGGATCAGCCGGTATGGGCAGATAAACCGTCGCGGTCAGAGCAGCTAACGATTCCGGAAACAGAGCCTGCTCCGGTCAAGCCCATGGATTCCTTTACGGAACCCATGCGGACGGGAGCATCCGGTGAGCCGAGAGCGGTACAGAAAGCGGCACCGGTCACGGCACGGGAGCAGAATCAGATGGACGCTACCATCGAGAAGAAGCTGAGCGCCGTAAAGAAAGAACGCAAGTATGTTTTCCCGTCCATTGAATTGCTGAACAGGCCAGCGCCGCAGTCAGCGGGAAGCAGGGATGAGCAGTACAAAAACGCGCAGAAGCTCGAAAAAGCGCTGTACAGCTTCGGCGTAGAGGCGACCGTGACACAGGTCACAAAGGGACCGACGGTCACCCGTTACGAACTGATTCCGAAGACAGGCGTCAAGGTCAGCAGAATCGTCGGACTGGCTGACGATATCCGCCTGAATCTTGCGGCGCCGTCCGTCAGAATCGAAGCGCCGATCCCCGGAAAGAGCGCGGTCGGTATCGAGGTCCCGAATACGGTCGCGGATACCGTATATCTGCGGGAGATCATCGAGAGCGATATCTTCCGGAGATTCGGATCCAAGCTTGCTTTCAGCCTGGGGAAGACGGTCGACGGCGAGATCAAAGTCGCGGATATCGCGAAGATGCCGCATCTGCTGATCGCGGGCACCACCGGATCCGGTAAGAGCGTCTGCATCAATGCGATGCTGATCAGTTTTCTGTACAAGGCTTCTCCGAAGGAGCTGAAGCTGATCCTGATCGACCCCAAGGTCGTAGAGCTCAGCGTATATAACGGAATCCCGCATCTGCTGCTTCCGGTCGTAACGGATGTCCGTAAAGCGGCCGCGTCCCTGAACTGGGCGGTTTCCGAGATGAACAAGCGCTATAAGATCTTCGCGGACTGGAATGTACGCGATATTCAGGGCTATAACGAAGCGCTGCGCGATAAGAGAGCCGAATCCGACGGTACGGAAGAGATTCCGGAGAATATGCCGCATATCGTGATTATTATCGATGAGCTGGCGGATCTGATGATGGCCGCCGGTAAGGAAGTCGAAGAAGCGATCATGCGCCTGACGCAGATGGCGCGCGCGGCCGGTATGCACCTGGTTGTCGCGACGCAGCGTCCGTCCGTAGACGTCATCACGGGCGTCATCAAGGCGAATATCCCGTCCAGACTGGCCTTCATGGTTTCATCCGGCGTGGATTCCAAAACAATCCTCGATACGGTCGGCGCCGAGAAGCTGCTTGGCCGCGGCGACATGCTGTTCTGGCCGATCGGAGCGACCAAGGCTACCCGAATCCAGGGAGCTTTTATCAGCGATCATGAAGTGGAACGGGTCATCGAAGCGGTTAAGAATCAGTCTTCTGAGCCACCGGAGTATGATCAGGACTTCATGGATACGATTGAATCCGCGACAGGCGCTTATTCAGACGCTTCCGGCGGAGATGAGGATGAGTATCTGGAGCAGGCGATCGCTTTTGTCGTGGATAAGCAGAAAGCCTCAATCAGTATGCTGCAGAGAGTTTTCCGCATCGGTTTCAACCGTGCCGCAAGGCTGATCGACAGTATGGCCGAGCGCGGGATCGTCGGGCCTGACGAAGGCAGTAAAGCCCGCAAGGTATTGATGACAAAGGAACAGTACGAAGCGCTTGGTGAATCCGGGCGTAACGGCTGATACAGCATAAGTCCAGAACAAACACAGGAGGAATTCATGGAAACTAAACTGATCGATGGAAAGCAGATCGCAAGAGAAGTCCGTGCCGAGATCAAGGAGCAGGTCAAGAAAGCCATCGCTTCCGGTATGCGGGCTCCTAAGCTGGTTGTGATTCTTGTCGGAGAGGATCCGGCGTCCCAGATCTATGTCAATAACAAAGAAAAGGCCTGTGGCTGGGTTTCTATGAAATCCGAGACGCTGCGCATGCCTGCGGATACCTCTGAAGAGGAGGTTCTCGCGAAGATCCGCGAGCTGAACGCGGATCCGGAAGTCAACGGTATCCTGGTACAGCTGCCTCTTCCGAAGGGGCTGGACGAGCAGAAGGTTCTGCTCGCGATCGATCCGGCTAAGGACGTAGACGGTTTCCATCCGATGAATGTGGGCAAATCCGCGATCGGAGATCCTTCCGCGCTGGTCAGCTGTACGCCTTACGGCATCATGGAGCTGCTGCATCGTTCCGGGATATCGGCCGCCGGCAAGCGCTGTGTGGTCGCCGGACGCTCCAATATCGTCGGCAAACCGATGGCAAGGCTTCTGCTTGCGGATAATGGCACCGTTACGGTCTGCCATTCCCGTACACAGGATATGGACGCGATCCTTAAAGACGCGGATATCTTTGTCGCGGCGGTTGGCAAGCCCAAGATGTTCCATGGAGAACAGCTGAAGGAAGGCGCTGTTGTGATCGATGTCGGCATTCATCATCTGGATGACGGCATCTGCGGAGACGTGGATACGGAAAGCTGTATGGGAAAGGTTTCCTATATTACGCCGGTTCCGGGTGGAGTCGGACCGATGACGATCGCGATGCTGCTTTCCAATACATGGCAGGCCTACTGCAGACAGAATGATTATAAGGCGGATTGATTTTGAAGAATAAAATTGCTTTTGTATCGCTTGGCTGCGATAAAAATACCGTCGATACCGAGATTATGCTGCGGATCCTGGCGGACCGCGGTTATGAGATCACGGAGGATGAGACGGAAGCAGACGCGCTTTTTGTCAATACCTGCGGTTTTATCCTGGACGCGAAGGAAGAAAGCATCCAGACTCTTATCGAGAAGGGAACACTCAAAGAAACCGCACATCTGAAAGCACTGATCGCTACGGGATGTCTTGCGCAGCGCTACAGTAAAGAGATTCAGGAACAGCTGCCGGAGGTCGACGCGGTACTCGGGACCGGCAGTTATGAAGACATCGCGAACATCTGCGATCAGCTGCTGGGAGGTCCGGAAGCAGCTGATTCGGACCGGCCCGCGGCATGCCTGATGGACCTCAGAGATCCGGATCTGAGAGATCTCGGATACAGGAAGAGAATCCTGACGACGCCCGGCTTCTACGGCTATCTGAAGATCGCGGAGGGCTGCAGCAATCATTGTACGTACTGTGCGATTCCGAGAATCCGCGGACCGTATCACAGCCGCAGGATGGAGGATATTCTGCAGGAAGCACGGGATATGGCCGATTTGGGAGTACGTGAGATCAACGTCGTCGCGCAGGACATTACCAAGTACGGACTGGACCTGTACGGACGTCACGCGCTGGCGGAGCTGCTGCGCAAGATTGCGGAGATTCCGGAGATCCGCTGGATTCGGCTGATGTACGCCTATCCGGAGGATATTACGCCGGAGCTGATCGCCGTGATGCAGGAAGAACCCAAAATCGCGCATTATATCGATATCCCGATTCAGCATTGCTCGGACCGCATTCTGCGCATGATGGCGAGACATCATACGAAAGAAAAGCTGCTGCAGGTGATCGCGGATCTGCGCCGGGCGATGCCCGATATTACGATCCGGACCACGCTGATCACGGGATTCCCGGGAGAAACAGAACAGGAATTCGAAGAGATGCGGGATTTCATCGAGGAGATCCGTTTCGACAGACTTGGCGTATTCCGTTATTCGCGGGAGGAGGATACGCCTGCGGCCAGAATGCCGGAGCAGGTGCCTGCGCGGGAGAAGCGCCGCAGAGAGAGAATCCTGATGGGCTGTCAGCAGAAGATCAGCCGGGAGATCGCCGAAAGCCTTATCGGTCGAGAGATGGACGTCTTTATCGAAGGCGAGATGCCGGACGAGCAGAAGGAAGACGGCACAAGAGTATATGTTGGACGTACGTACCGGGATGCTCCGGATATCGACGGATATTTCTTCCTGGAGTCTAAGAAATCTCTGATGTCGGGCGATTATGTCCGCGGTGTGGTAACGCAAGCTACAGATTATGATTTGACGGGAGTGGAGAAAGATGTGGAATCTGCCGAATAAACTGACTGTTCTCCGGATCGCGCTTGTTCCGGTCTATGTAGTCGTATTCTGTCTGGTACCCGGTCTTGTGGGACGGATTCTGGCGCTCGCGATTTTTGCCGCGGCTTCCTATACGGACCATCTGGACGGTAAAATCGCGCGGGAGCGGAACCTGATCACCAATTTCGGGAAATTTATGGATCCTCTGGCCGATAAGATGCTTGTGATCTCCGCGATGATCTGTTTTGTGGAAAACGGGCAGATGGCAGGATGGATCCTGATCATTTTCGTTTCAAGAGAGTTCATTATCAGCGGGTTCCGTCTGGTCGCCGCCGCGCAGGGCATAGTGATCGCTGCCGGCATCTGGGGGAAGCTGAAGACCGTTTTTCAGATGATCATGGTCATGCTGATGATTCTGCACCTGGATTTTACCTGGTATCATGTGCTCGAGCAGATCGCGCTGTGGGCTTCCGTCATTCTGACGATCATCTCCATGGTGGATTATATCTATAAAAACCGTCAGGTGCTGACGGAGAAAGAGGCGCCGAATGCGTGAGATAAAGGCGGAGATCCTTTCCATCGGAACAGAAATCCTGCTGGGCAATATCGTCAATACGAACGCGCAGTATCTGTCCAGAGAACTGGCGTCAGAAGGTGTTTTTGTCTACCATCAGTCCGTGGTCGGGGATAATCCCGGACGGCTGGAAGAGGCATTGCAGGAGGGGTTCTCCCGTGCGGATATGATCATTTCCACAGGAGGACTCGGACCTACAACGGACGATCTCTCCAAGGAGACGGCTGCCCGTTATTTCGGACGGAAGCTTGTCCGGGACGAGAAAGCGCTTGCGAACATCATCGAGCGGATGACCCATATGAAGCGGGAGATCACGCCGAACAATTACAAGCAGGCGGATCTGCCGGAGGGCTGCATTCCGCTGTATAATCATAACGGAACGGCTCCGGGCTTTATTCTGACGGATGAGGATGCAGGAAAAACACTGATCATGCTGCCGGGACCGCCCGCTGAGATGACGCTGATGTATGAAGAAGGCGTCCGGCCTTATCTGAAGAGCCTTTCCGATGAAATGCTCGTCTCCCGGACGCTGCATCTGTGCGGGATGGGGGAATCCGGCGTGGAGCATCGCCTGCGCAAGCGCATGGATGAGCTTACCAACCCGACGCTTGCTCCTTATGCGAAAACAGGTATCGTCGATCTGCGTATCACGGCCAAGGCGCATAGTCAGGAGGAGGCGGAAGAGCTGATCCGTCCTGTAGAACAGGAGATCAGAGAACAGTTTGGCGATATCGTCTTCGGAACGGATGAGGATACGATCGAAAGCGCGCTTGTAAATCTGCTGAGGGAACATGATATGAAGGTTACCTTTGCGGAATCCTGCACAGCCGGGCTTCTGGCGGGACGGCTTGTCAACGCGCCCGGCGCAAGCCGAGTGTTTGAGCAGGGCTTCGTAACGTATTCGAATGAGGCAAAACATCTGATGATCGGTGTTTCGGAGGAGACGCTTGCGGAGTACGGAGCGGTAAGCCCGCAGACAGCGGCGGAGATGGCGGAAGGAGCCGCGAAAACGGCACATACGCAGACGGCGGTTTCCGTAACAGGAATCGCGGGGCCGGGAGGTGCTGTACCGGCACATGACGGCAAGCCCGAAAAGCCGGTCGGACTGGTATATATCGGCTATTATGTGAATGGCAAGGTCGATACGGAAGAATACCGTTTCCATGGGACAAGAGCTTCCAATCGGGACAATTCCGTTGTCCGGGCATTGAACGGATTGCGGATGCGGATCCTGCAGCAATACAAAAAAGAATAATTATTTTTCAGAAAAACCAGCCAAAATGAATTGACGTGCGATAATAAGGGCGTAGGCTAACAATACAGCAGGAGGGAACAGTATGGCAGAGAAAAATGAAAGAATGAAAGCACTGGACGAGGCGGTTGCCAAGATTCAGAAGGATTACGGTAAAGGCGCAATCATGAAGCTGGGCGATTCCATGAGCGACCGTTCGATTGAGACAATCCCGACTGGTTCGCTGAGCCTGGATATCGCGCTTGGCGTCGGCGGTATTCCGCGCGGCAGGATCATTGAGATCTACGGACCGGAATCAAGCGGTAAGACCACGGTCGCGCTGCATATGATCGCGGAAGCCCAGAAGAGAGGCGGTGTCGCAGGATTTATTGACGCGGAGCACGCGCTGGATCCGGGATACGCGGAGAATCTCGGCGTAGACATTGATGAGCTGTATATTTCACAGCCCGATAACGGCGAGCAGGCACTGGAGATCGCGGATACGATGGTACGCTCCGGAGCCGTCGATATTATCGTTGTGGACTCGGTCGCGGCGCTCGTACCCAAGGCGGAGATCGAGGGAGAGATGGGCGAGAGCCACGTCGGACTGCACGCGAGACTGATGAGCCAGGCACTGCGCAAGCTGACCGGAAGCATCTCCAAATCCGGATGCGTAGTTGTTTTCATCAACCAGCTGCGTGAGAAGGTCGGCGTTATGTTCGGCAACCCGGAAGTTACGACAGGCGGCCGCGCGCTTAAGTTCTACGCGTCCATACGTCTGGACGTCCGCAGGACAGAGAGCCTGAAGTCCACGAATGGTTACGTAGGCAATCATGTCCGTGTCCGTGTAGTAAAGAATAAAGTCGCGCCTCCGTTTAAGGAAGCAGAGTTCGATATTATGTACGGCAAGGGCATTTCCAGGAGCGGAGATCTGATCGATCTTGCCCTTAAGGAAGGCATTGTCAAGAAGAGCGGCGCGTGGTTCTATTATGGGGACGAGTTCCGCCTGGGACAGGGCCGCGATAACGCCAAGATCTATCTGGAGCAGAATCCGGAGATGATGACGGAGATCGAGAATACCATTCGTGAAAAATACGGACTGGATACGATCCCGGTTCCGGAGTCAGCGGCGAACGCTGACAAGAACTCCGCGGACAATACCGATAACAGCTGATACAGATGAGAGGCAGGACCGGAAGGACGGGCCGGAAGAAGACTCCGGATCTTTCCTCCATGAGTGCAGAAGAGCAGAAAGCTTATTTCCAGAATAAGATGCTGAACCTCCTCAGCCGCCGTAAGACGGAGGAGGAGGTCCGGCAGTATTTGAAGAAACAGCAGTGTCCGGAGGAGATTGCGGACACACTGATCGCGATGGCGCTGGATTATCGCTTTATTGATGATGAGGCTTACGCGCGTGATTATATCGAGGATTCCCGTACACTTAAGAACCGCAGCCGTAAGGAAGTGCGGTATGAGCTGATGCATAAGGGGATTTCAGCGGATATTCTGGATGCTGCGTTTGAGGAAACACTTCTGTCGGACGAGGATACTGCCGCGCAGATTATACGGAAGAGACTTAAGGATCCTGACGACGCGCAGGAGAGAGTTAAGCTCGCTTCCTATCTGGTACGCAGAGGGTTCTCCTATGAGATCGTATCGCGTCTTCTGAAGGAAGAATACAGTTAATGATGACAGGATGGTAGAATAAGATGGTATTTTCAAGTCTCCTATTTCTTTTCGCGTTTTTCGCGCCGCAGATTCTGATCTACTTCTGCGTAAAGCCGAAATACCGGAATACCGTACTGCTTGTTTTTTCGATGATCTTTTACGCGTGGAGCGGCGTCAAATATCTCGTACTGATGATGTTTCTCGTCGGCGTTTCGTGGTTCTGCGCGGAAGGCATCTATTATGCGAAGAACAAAGGCAAGACCGGCAAAGGCTGGCTGATCGCGGATATCGTTATGATGCTGGGAGTGCTCGGCATTTTCAAATATACCGGCTTTTTCCTGCAGAATCTGCAGTGGATCACGGGCTTTCCTAAAGAGATACCGGAGATCGTTCTGCCGCTGGGCATTTCGTTCTATACCTTCCAGCTGCTTTCCTATGTCGTAGACGTGTACCGCGGGACCGCCGTGGTGCAGAAGAGCTACTGGAAGCTGCTGCTTTATGCCGGACTGTTCCATCAGTGTGTCGCAGGTCCTATTATCCGTTATCAGGACGTAGCGAACGAGATCGAGAAGAGGACCATAACCAATCAGGATCTGGCAGAAGGTATCCGCCGTTTTTCGATCGGACTTGCCAAGAAGGCGATCCTTGCGAACGGCTGCGCGGAAGCAGCCAAATCCCTGCTCCCGGAGACGGTTTCGGCGATGGCCGGCGTCTCCACCGGAGGCCTGTGGCTCGGCATGCTGTTCTATATGCTGCAGATTTATCTGGATTTCTCCGCGTATTCCGATATGGCGATCGGAATGGGAAGAATGGTCGGATTCCATTATCTGGAGAACTTCAATTATCCCTATACCGCCGTATCCGTACAGGACTTCTGGAGACGGTGGCATATCTCCTTGAGCTCTTTCTTCCGGGATTATGTGTATATACCGCTTGGCGGCAGCCGTGTCCGTAAGAGCCTGTGGGTCCGCAATATGTTCGTCGTCTGGTTCCTGACGGGACTCTGGCACGGAGCAAGCTGGAACTATATTTTCTGGGGACTGTATTTCCTGGTATTCCTGCTTGCGGAGAGACCGCTCCTGAAGAAAAAGATTCCTGCTGTGATCCGTCACCTGGTCACGCTTCTGATCGTCTACTTCGGATGGGTTCTGTTCAAGTTTGAGGATATGAGCCTGCTCGGATCTGTTTTCAAAGGATTGTTCGGAATCGGAATCACCGCGCGCGGTGTTAATGTTATGACGACGCTGGTCAATTATCTGTTCTTCCTGATCGCGGCGTTTATCGCCTGCACACCGCTGCTGAAGAATCTGCGTGCAAAGATCGTGCAGAACGACGCGATCCGCGGCAGTCTGGTCTGGAGAATCGTGGAAATCGCGATTCCTACCGTATTGCTTCTGCTTTCGGTCTGCGCGCTGGTCGGGAACAGTTACAATCCGTTCCTGTATTTCCAGTTCTAAGGAGGTCACGCATGGACAATAAACAGAAAAAAACCAAGAACGCATTTGTCGGAACGATTCTTCTGTTTGTCGGGGTCCTGACACTGGGTATGATCCTCGGCATGATCCTTCCCGCGCGGCCTACGATCTCGGAGAGGGAGAAGAGGCGGCTGGCAGAGTTCCCGGAGTTCAGCGTGGAAGGCATGCTGAACGGTGATTATTTCCAGGACATATCCTCCTGGTACGCGGATACATATCCGTTGCGTGAAACCTGGCTTTCGGCAAACAGAGAGATGAAAAGCCTGTACGGAATCCAGACCAAGCAGATTCTCGTCAATAATGAGAAGAAAGCCGACGCGATTCCCGTAATACCCAAACAGGAATCCTCCGGAAGCGCCGGGACGTCTAAATCGGATTCAACCGTCCCTGATACAAGCAATAGCTCACGGGTGGACAATTCCGCCGCGGAGAGCAGCAAGACAGGGGACAATTCTTCACGGGATACCGCGCAGGATTCTTCAAAGCAGGCAGAAGTGTCCCGACAGGATACTTCCGTGACGGAATCCTCCAAAACAGAGACTTCCGCAAAACCGGAGATTCCGGATGCTCCGAAGGAGATGGCCGCGGATATCGAGGCGCAGATCCAGTCCAGCCTGTATGTTGACGGCAACGCGGCATATTCGATTTACTATTTCACGCAGGAAGAAGCGGACGCGTATATCGCGATGGTAAACGATACCGCTAAGAGACTGGAAGGTACCGCGAATTTCTATAATATTATCGTTCCGGACAGTACGTGGGTTGTTCTTGATGATGATAAGACAACAAGCCTCGGCGGCAGTAACGAGGTGCAGGCAATTCAGTATTATAACGGAATGCTGGAGGAGCCGGCTCACTTTATCGAGACGATTGAGACGCTTCGCAGCCATAAGGGCGATTATATGTATTACCGGACGGATCATCACTGGACTTCTCTCGGAGCGTACTATATCTATTGCAATTACGCGAGGGCAAAGGGCTGGACGCCGCACGCGCTGACGGATTTCACACGCATGGATTTCGGAAGATTCCTTGGCACCTATTATGACAACGTCGAGGCGGACGCGATGTATCAGGATCCGGACGATGTCGTCGCGTATATCCCGATGGGAACCAATGATATCCGGTTCTTCGCGGAAGAAGACAATACCTGGTGGGACTGGAAGGTTATCCAGGATGTTACGGACTGGGCGGTATACGGTAAATACAATACATTTATCGGAGGAGACAACCCGTTCTCGATCATCGAGAATCCGCAGATTACGGACGGTTCCTCCTGTGTGCTGATCAAGGAATCCTACGGCAACGCGTTTGCACCGTTCCTGGTTGATCATTATCAGACGACATATGTCATCGATTACCGCTACTATGATCAGAGCATTTATGACTTTATCATCGAGAACGGGGTCCAGGATGTCATTCTGATGAACAATATCGCGATCGCCGGCAGCGACTATGTCGTCAACCGACTGGCAAGCCTTTTCTCCTGATAATTTAGGAGTTTGCAGGGCAGTCGGAGGTTTATTTAAGCAGCCGGTGACCGGAGAGAGAAGAATATAGTGAATTCTGGTGAATTAAAAGTACAAGGGACGATGTTTTTCTTGACATCGCCCTTTTTTTGTATTACAATAATTCTGTTGGTCTGAACCATGATAATTGAATAAGGAGGTGTAGTTTGTCTTGGATCCTATTATAGCTGTGATTTGTATAATCGCCGCTGCGGTCCTGGCCGGCCTCATCGCCTTTTTTATGGGAGTTAAGTACCGTAAGAAAGTAGGAGAGGCACAGATCGGTTCTGCCGAGACCAAAGCCCGTGAGATTTTGGACGAGGCACTCAAGAACGCAGAGGCTAAGAAAAGAGAGGTTCTTCTGGAAGCGAAAGAGCAGGCTATGTCTGTTAAGAATGAGATGGAGCAGGAGGTTCGTGACCGCCGCGCGGAGGTGCAGCGTCAGGAGCATCGTGTAAACCAGAAGGAAGAAGCTCTTGATCGTAAGACGGAAAGTGTTGATAAGAAGGATGCGCAGCTGACGCGCAAACTGGAAGAAGTCGAGAAGAAGAATATAGAACTCGCCAAGTTCCAGGAACAGCAGCAGCAGGAGCTCGAGAGAGTTTCCGGAATGTCCGCGGAGCAGGCTAAGACCGTTTTACTCGAGTCTGTT
>CACZPA010000234.1 GCA_902782895.1 uncultured Eubacteriales bacterium | reverse complement strand
TAAAGGAGGATCTGTGATGGAAATCTGGGCTGTTGTTCCGGCAGGCGGTTCCGGCAGCCGGATGCACTCCGCCGTCAAAAAGCAGTTTCTTACGCTTGCGGACGGTGTGCCGATCCTGATCCACTCGCTTGCGGTTCTGGATAAGTGTCCCGGGATCAGCGGCATCGTGCTGGTCACTGCTCCCGAGGACCGGGAGACCTGTCAGGATTTGATCCGGCAGGCCGCGATTACAAAGGTCAGAATCTACGCGGACGCTGGCTCTACCCGTCAGCAATCCGTCTATAACGGTCTGTCCGTTCTGCCGGAATCCTGTGATTATGCCGCGATCCATGATGCTGCCCGCCCGTATCTGACTGCCGAAGATCTGTCCCGTGTCCTTGCGGACGCTGCAGAATACGGCGCGTCCTGCCTCGCTGTTCCTGTCAAGGATACGATCAAAATCGCGGACGTGGACGGATTCATCGAATCCACCCCGGACCGCAGCCTGCTATGGGCCATGCAGACCCCACAGGTTTTCCGCCTGGACTGGATTCTGCCGGCACACCAGGCAGCCGCGACGGCCGGCGACGCTTCCTGCACGGACGACGCGCAGGTTCTGGAGGAATACTCGTCCTACCGGGTCCATCTTTGCCCCGGCAGCTATACAAATATTAAAATAACGACCGCTTCCGATCTTCCGTGAAGCGGTCGTTTCTGTAATGGACTTTATCGCGGTCGTAAAGATCAGCGCTTCAGCACGGCCTTGCCTGCACAGCCTCCGACATATTCGCTGTTTTCGAGGACCGGCTGTCCGTTCACATATACATGCACGATTCCGGTCGGCCTGTAGTCCGGCTTGCTTTCGTCAACATGCATATTCGCAAGATCGAGCACCGTGATATCCGCCTTGTAGTCGGCCTTCAGATAGCCGCGCTGCGGGATCGCGTACCGATCGGCCGTCGCGCCCGTCATCTTGCGCACGATCTTTTCGGTCGGGATGCCATACCGTTTCGCAAGCAGGAAGAACTGCGGGAAAGTCTGGAAGGCCGCGATATTCTGCAGGCCTTTTTCTTCGACCCAGGCATCCGTCATGAAGACCGAAAGCTCATCCTCCATCAGCCGATGTACGATCTCATCATTATAATACTTTCCGAGATAAATGCTGCCCGCCCGATTGGAGAGCTCGACCAGCTTCAGATACATGTCAAGATTGGAAAGCCCCTCCTCCGCGGCTGCCTGCGGAATGGTCTTGCCTTCGTACTCGGGATGTTCATCGGAGATATAGGCGATGACCATGTCATCCCAGTCGATTCCGAGCACCTTGCGGTACATGAGGATCGTCAGCTGCAGCTTGAACCGGTTGATCGGCTTGGCCGCTTCTTCTTTGGAGAGCTGCGCGTACCACTCGGGGAAGACGACCGTAATAACCGACGCGCCGTAATGGAACGCATAATTGTCATAAGCGATCGGATAGCCCTTCTCTTTCTCCCGGTAGAAAGTAGCCAGCATCTTGTCGAGGAGCTTCCAGCTGCGCTGCCCGGTAAAAATCAAATGGCTGTATTCCAGCTTGCATCCGGATTTCTCCATGATCTCGACCGCCTCATCCAATCCCATCTCCAGATGGGACTTTTTGGTAAAGAGCGGATAATCCGCGCTCACTATGGAACAGGCACGCGGATGAATCGTCACGATGCCGTCGTATTTGGCGATTTCCTTCGCGAAGGCCAGAATCTCATCCATCTTCGCGTAGCGGTCCGGTTCATACATGAAGCCGAAAGAACCGCCAAAAGCGCCGCCCTCCATTGCCTCGCGGACATGCGCAAGCTCCTTCTCGATCTGCTCCGGAGTCAAGGGCGTGGGATCATAGCCAGTAAGCCCCGCGCGGACGGATCCCTGACCGATCAGCGGAACAAGGTTGACGTAAAGCCTGCCCTCTGCGCGTTTTTTGAACTCCGCGAAGCTGCACGGGGCCAGCGTATCGAAAAGCCCTCCGCCGATTTTGTCGCGATACGGCGTATCGGGATCGATTCCAAACGGCGAGAAGCTGCAGTTGCCGGTGATCTGCGTCGTAATACCCTGCTCGATAAAAGGCCGGTAATACTTCTCCGC
>CACZPA010000233.1 GCA_902782895.1 uncultured Eubacteriales bacterium | reverse complement strand
GCTCTCCGAAGAAGCTCGGCAGCGGTTCGGCGTTCTCCTGATAGGTATGGATGAAATGTCCTTCGCCGGCCTTCGCGCCGTCATAGGTAAAGGTATAGCGTCTGCAGATTTCCGGATCTCCGTCCGCGCTCTTCAGGATGGAAAGCGCATAGCACATTTTTCCGTCCTGCACATCGATCACGCCGGAAATGCGGGGGGTATAGTTCGGGGCATCAGGCTCGAACTCCCTGCATCTTAAGGATTCTTCGAAAGTCTTTCCGGCGGCCATGCCGTCATAGATCGTATCCGTCTGATCGCCGTTGGTGACGATGGTATGCTGTCCGAGCACGCGGACCGGCGCATAGATGATCAGGCTCGGATCTTCCATCTTCGACGGATCAAATGCTTCCGTACGGATGCCTTCCCCCTCGGTGACAAAAATGCGGTTCCTGCTGTTCGTGCTGCGGCCCATGATGAAATAGGCAGCGGCTGCGTGCTTTCCGTCTTCGCTCATTCCGAGGACGATTCCTCTGCCGGGGTAGGAAAGCCGGTTCAGTTCTTCCTTCATGCTGATCATAAATAATCCCTCCTTGTATATTCTGCCGTATTTACTGCAGAAGTTTCTCGATTTCCTGAAGCACCTGCTCTTCGGAGAAGATCTGTACGGCGTCCATGCCGACAGCCTTTGCCCCCTCGACATTTTCCTCTCTGTCATCGAAGAAAATGCAGTCTGCAGGATCCAGCCCGTACTTTTCGAACAATGCCTGATAGATCTCCGGCTCCGGCTTGATCTTATGGATCTCATAGGAAATGACCGCGCCGTCGGCCAGTTCCCGGACGGGCGTATCCGCCAGATGCGTTTCGAACAGCCACTCGTTGTAATTGCTGAGCAGATAGATCTTATAGCCGGCTTTCCGGAGCTCCCTGACCTTCTCCCAGACGCGCGGGCGCGGCACCGGCATCAGATGCGCATTGTCAATGAACCATCTGGAGAGCTCCCTGTACTGCGGAAATTTCTCCCCGTACCGCCGCACGATCTCATCATTGGACAGGATGCCGATATCCAGTTCCTTCCAGAGCGGATCCGGAAAGATGCACATGGCGAAGTCAAACGCTTCCTGCTCGGTCAGGCCGTGCCCCTTCAGCATGGTCATCCAGTCATAGTCGATCAATACTCTTCCTATATCAAAAACGATGTTTTTATATGTCATGAAAAATGCCTCCTTGAAAAAGATATTTTACCATAGGAAAGCGATCCGTACAATAAACGAAACGGCGATTGGCATACTTTTTTATATTTGTACAATTGAACAGATGTAAAACGGGGACAGCTTCCCGCCGGTGATCCCGGCAGAAAATCTGTCCCCGTATCTGTTTTTATTCTCCTGCGAACAGCGGCGTCGAGAAATATCGTTCCGCCGTATCCGGCAGCACGGTCACGACGGTCTTCCCTTCGCCGAGTTTTCTGGCGAGCTTGATTGCCGCGCATACGTTCGTCCCGCTGGAGATGCCGCACATCAGGCCCTCCTCGCTTGCAAGACGCTTCGCCGTCTCGATCGCTTCTTCATCCGTGATCACGCAGATCTCATCATAGATCTCTCTGTTCAGGATGTCCGGGATGATGCCGTCGCCGATGCCCATCTGCATATGCGTGCCGATACTGCCGCCGGCGAGGATCGCCGCATTCTCCGGCTCCACAGCCCAGATGGTCATCTCCGGATTCGCTTCCTTCAGGATCTCGCCGATACCGGTGATCGTCCCGCCGGTGCCGATGCCGGAGCAGAATCCGTCGATCGGTCCGCCGATCTGGTCCAGGATCTCATTGGCAGTGAACCTCCTCTGTGCCTGCGTATTGTTCGGGTTTTCGAACTGCTGCGGCACGAAGACCTTCGGATCTTCCTCCCGCATGCGAAGCGCCGTGTCCAGGCACTCCTGGATACAGGCCCCGATATCGCCCGCATCGTGGATCAGCACCACTTCCGCGCCGTAATGCCGGATGAGCTTTCTCCGCTCTTCGCTCACGGAATCCGGCATGACGATGATCGTACGGTAGCCTCTGACCGCGCCTACGAGCGCCAGGCCGATTCCCTGATTGCCGCTGGTCGGCTCCACGATGATGCTGTCTTTATTGATCAGTCCTTCCTGCTCCGCCTGCTCGATCATGTTGAGCGCTGTTCTTGTCTTGATCGAACCGCCGACATTCAGGCCTTCGAATTTCACAAGGATGCGGGCGCTTCCGGCCTCCGCCATCCGGTTCAGTCTGACCATGGGCGTATGGCCCACGGCTTCCAGAATATTATGATATACCATCGTTTCCTCCGACAAATGCTTCCTTTTCATAAAAACTGTCACGATGGAGGATTATAGCATATTTGTAAAGATGCATAAAGGGGTTTTTGACAAAAAAACGCCCGGATCCGCTGTGTCCGGAACTGCGCTGTTTCTGCACGTTCTCTGTCCGTAAAAAACCCGCGGGCTTCTGTTCCCGCGGGTCCTGTCTGCACTCATTTTACTTTGATCCGGAAGGTAACGGTCTTTGTGACGGCTTTATAATTGCTGTTTCCCGCAGCTTTTACCTTCACCTTCACTTTATAGGTTCCTTTTTTGAGCCCTTTCTTTATGGTCACCTTTCCGCATCCCGCAGACGGAAAACGATGCTTCCGCTCTTCACGTATGCGTTTTTACCCAGTCTTCGATCACGGGCCGGATCGCACGCAGGGCCCTTCCTCTGTGACTGATCTCATTTTTCTCTTCCGGCGAAAGCTCCGCCGTTGTTACGCCGCGCTCCGGCAGCAGAAAGATCGGATCGTAGCCGAAGCCGTTCTCTCCGGCAGGCTCGAACGCAATCCAGCCTTCCACGGTGCCTCTGGCGCACGCTTCCGTTCCGTCCGGGAAGACCGCGCCGATCACGCAGACGAACCTGGCGCTGCGGTCGTTTCCCTCTACGCCCTCGAGACGCTCGATGATGTATTGATTCTTGATCTCGTAGGAGGTGTCTTCTCCCATGAATCTGGCGGAGAATACGCCGGGCGCCTTGTCCATGTAATCGACTTCCAGGCCGGAATCGTCCGCCAGGACGATATCGCCGCAGAGCTCGTGGACAGCGCGCGCCTTGATCATCGCGTTCGCTTCAAATGTATCGCCGTCTTCGACGATGTCGGCGGAGATGCCCGCTTCCTTCATGGAGAGGACGGGCAGACCGATGTCGCCTAAGATCTCACGGATCTCCTTCATTTTGCCTTCGTTCCCGGTGGCAAAGATAATACGGTGTGTCATATAACCCCTTTCGGCGCTGCCGCGCCACTTTCCCCTAAAGGGGGACAGCATTTCCTTTCGGCGC
>CACZPA010000232.1 GCA_902782895.1 uncultured Eubacteriales bacterium | reverse complement strand
TTTCAGAGAACTCGGTGTGCTTTCCTGTGACAGAGACGGCTATGTTTATCCGCGCAGTATGCAGGCAGCATCTGTTCGGGACGCACTCCTCGCCGGGATCCGTCGGCATGGCGTGAAAATGATCGAAGAGGATCCGCTGTCCGGGATCACCGCAGCGGATGACGGCGGATTTGAACTTCGGATGGAATCCGGAAGAACATTTCACGCAGACTGCGTGATCATGGCTGCGGGCGGCTGTGCCGCACCTTCGACCGGATCGGACGGAAGCGGACTCCGGATCGCGGAGAAACTCGGCCTGAAGGTGATCCCGGCGGTTCCTGCACTGACCGGACTGCTCTCGGATGATCCCTGCTGCCCGGTCTGGCACGGCGTCAGAACGCATGCGCGGGTCACCGTCTGCGACAGGAACGGAAAGCCGCATTCCGATACCGGGGAAGTGCAGCTGATGAAAAACGGCATTTCCGGCATTCCGGTATTTCAGATCAGCAGACATACTGCCTACGTTCTCATGAGATCCTCTGTCTCGGAGGCGGTCATCGATTTCATGCCGGAGGATGATTCGGCACTTCGGGAGACACTCCGGATCCCGGATCTGACGATCTCCGAAGTCTTAAAGGGCGCTTTCCCGGCGAAGCTCGCAGAAGTATTTCTGCAGAAGCTCGGCGTAAGGCCGGACACAGGCGCTGCCCGCGTAAATTCCCAAAAACTGTTTCATCTGATCCATTCCTTCCGGATCCCGATCACCGGTGTGCGCGGCTTTGCCGAAGCACAGGTCACCGCCGGCGGTGTTGATCTGCGGTCCGTGGATACGGAAACGATGGAATCGAAAAAATTCCCGGGACTGTTCCTTGCCGGTGAAATACTGGATGCAGACGGGATCTGCGGCGGCTATAATCTGCAGTGGGCTTTTGCCACCGGCATTCTTGCCGGCACAGCTGCCGCTTCCAAAGTACGATCATGATCAGAATCAGCAATATCAAACTGCCGCCGGGCTATGCTGCGGCGGATATCGAAAAACAATTAAGACGGATCGGTGTAAAGGGAAACGAGTATCAGCTCTCGAGGCTTTCCCTGGATGCCCGGAAGAAGGAGGATATTCATTATCTGGCTTCTGTCGACTTAAAAGAGACGGGCGGCCTGCGGCCGCGCGGCGGCATCCAGCTGTCGGAAATTCATGAAAGACCGTATGCGCCCCCGGAACACGGTTCCGGTACGCTGCCCGGACGGCCCGTGATCATCGGCGCCGGACCTGCCGGCATGTTCGCCGGTCTTCTGCTTGCGCAGCAGGGATACGCCCCGGTGGTCATTGAACGAGGTGCTCCTGCAGATGAACGGACGGGGATCGTCCGGGATTTCTGGAACGGAGGTCAGCTCGATCCGGATTCCAATGCCTGCTTCGGCGAAGGCGGCGCAGGAACTTTTTCCGACGGAAAGCTGACGACCGGCATCAAAGACAGGAACGGACGGATCCGGCAGATCCTGCAGTGGTTTTATGAAGCCGGCGCGGATGAAGAGATCCTTTACTGGCACAAACCGCATCTGGGCTCTGACAGGCTTCCCGGGATCATGATGAATATCCGCAGGCGGACGATTGCTTCCGGCGGATCTTACCGGTTTCACACAAGAGCCGAAAGACTGATCTTAAAAGACGGTGCCGTAAGAGGAATCGTTCTGAAGAACAGTGACGGAGAAACGGAAGAACTTGAAACGGGCTGTGTGATCCTTGCCTGCGGTCATTCGGCCAGAGATACGATCCGTACGCTGAATGCGCAGGGTGTGCCGGCAGAAGCAAAGAACTTTGCTGTCGGTCTCCGGATCGAACATCCGGCGGAGATGATCAACAGAGCACAGTACGGAAAGACGCATTATCAGCTTCCCACGGCGGATTATAAGCTGACCGGGCAGAGCGATGACGGCCACGGCGTCTATTCATTCTGTATGTGTCCCGGCGGCAGTGTGGTCGATTCTTCCACCGAACCCGGCATGATCTGCGTGAACGGCATGAGCCTGAAGGACCGTGCGGGAAGGAATTCCAATTCCGCGATCGTTGTCGGTGTGGGTCCGGCGGATTTCGGGGAAGGCGTATTTGCCGGAATGGACATGCAGATCCGTCTGGAAAAAGCAGCTTTCAGGGCCGGCGGCGGGAAGATCCCGGTCCAGCTTCTGGGCGATTTTATAAACGGGAAGGAATCCAGAGTCTTCGGCGATGTACAGCCGGATATCCGGGGAGCCTTTGCTTTTGCAGATCTCCGGGAGGTCTTGACGGATTCTCTTTCTTCGTCGATAATATCCGTAATGCCGCATTTCGGCAGAAGGATCGATGGATTCGACCGGTATGACGCGGTCCTGTCCGGCGTGGAGAGCAGGACCTCCTCCCCTGTCAGGATCAACAGAGACGAACATTTTGAGAGCAGTATAAAAGGACTTTTCCCCTGCGGAGAGGGCGCCGGTTATGCGGGCGGGATCACATCCGCCGCAGCCGACGGCATGAAGACCGCAGAGGAGATCATAGGAAGATATAAGCCATGGACATGAAAGACATTGACCGTATCAATACACTGTACCACAAAGCGAAGGCTGTGGGCCTGACGCCGGAAGAAAAGGCCGAACAGGACCGGCTGCGCCAGGAATATATCGCGGCGATCCGCGCGAATCTGCGGGGGACGCTGGACAGTACGAAGATCCAGTATCCGGACGGACGGATCGTTGATCTGGGTGAGAAATACGGGAACAAAGGCAAAAAACACTAAGGAGCGGGAATGATGAAGACCTTACGAGCAGCAGCCTGCGCGGCAATGATCGGACTGATGACACTGGTATTTTCCATGCCTGTTTTCGGCGCGGATCTCTATCCGCTGGCAGACGGAAAGAGCATGGTCTATACGTATCCGGTGAAAAGCGGCACCATCACCGTCTATTCCGATGAGAATCTTTCCGTGAAGACGGAGAAGATCAAGGGAAGCAAGACGTATGCCGCGATCATGAAGCAGTCCGGCTCCGCCATCTATGCGAAATACAAATATAAGGGCGTCCTGAAGGAAGGCTGGTTCAAAGCTTCCGTATTCCTTTGTAAACCGTCCTACAAATCGGTGGACGCCTGTACCCGCTATGATGCGAAGGTCATCAAGACCGTGAAAAAGAAAAAATCCTTCGGCGAGATCGACGAATTCTCCAAAATCCAGATTGTCGGGGAATACAAAGGTTACCGTCAGGTGGTGTATCCGTATGGGAAAAAGTACCGGATGGGCTGGGTCACCGAGAAAGTCTACAATAACAGCATCAAGCTGTATGACGGTTCCGAAAAACAGATCATGGCGGAGGGTACCTATACGCTTGCACCAAAGAGCGGAAAAGGGAAGCTCGTGACTTCGGAAAACGGCAAAGTGGCGCTTGCGGACGCAAAGAAAAATGCAAAACAGAAATTCATTTTCGAGTATTATAAGAGCGATTATTTCCGTATCAGCAGCTCTGCAGACGGATCGTATCTGACATATAATACGTCCGGCGAAGGCGATCCTGTCATCATGGTCGCGAAATCCGCGGATCCAGATGATAAAACGCAGCTCTGGCATATGGAACGCTATGGTGCTTATTATTATCTGAAGAATGCCGAAGCCGGCAAATATCTGTATGCGGATGACACCTTCACCCTGAAGCCGGCCGGCGGCAGTAATCACAAGAGATTCCGGGTCGTCATGGCGGACGGCAAGAACAAAAAACACTGGAGAGTGTTCTGCCAGTATGAACCGGACTGGGGCGGAAAGAAGTACGGAAGGACAAACAACATGGCGGCCTCTGCCTGCGGCATCCTTTCCCTGACCAATACAATTTATGCGCTCAACGGCCAGTTTATCGATCCCATGAAGACAGCGGCCTTCGCTGTGAAAAAGAAATACAGGGTCGAGGGAAGCGGGACAAGCTATAAGGTCTTCGCAGCCGCTTCGAAACAATTCGGAAAGACTTACGGATTTGAGTATCTGGGGGCTACGACCAGCTTCAGCGTCCTGAAAAAGCATCTGAAGAAAGGCGAGACGGCTATTGCCTATGTGCCCGGTCATTATATCGCCTGTGTCGCCTATAAAAATGGAAAAT
>CACZPA010000231.1 GCA_902782895.1 uncultured Eubacteriales bacterium | reverse complement strand
TTGACGCCGTTCGGGCAAGGCATGCAGTAACGGCAGCCGGTGCATCCGATCTTGGTGCGGCTGAGATAGGCCTTGCGCACGTCAGCCATCAGCTTCAGCTCGTCTTCCGACATTACACCGGGCTCAACCGTATCAAAAATGCGCAGGTTGTCGTCGATCTGCTCCGCTTCATTGCAGCCGGAGAGAACCGTGGCGACCTCCGGATGGTTGCACAGCCAGCGGAACGCCCACTCAACAGGAGAGCGTTTTACCGGGAAAGCGTCATAGAGCGCCTGTACATTGTCCGGCGCGTTCGCCAGGCGTCCGCCCAGCAGTCCTTCCATGATCACAACCGGGATCCCGAGCCGGCCGGCCAGCTCCAGGCCTTTCGTCCCGGCCTGATTCTCCACATCCATGAAATTATACTGGATCTGCACCATATCCCAGTCATAATCGTTGATGATGTACTCAAATTCCTCATAGGGCCCGTGGAAAGAGAAGCATTTATAGCGGATCTTGCCTTCGCGCTTCATGTCGTCGAAGAATTCCGGCGCTCCGATCGACTTGAAATACTCCCAGTCTTTCCTGTCGATGCCGTGCATCAGGTAAAAATCGATATGGTCCGTCTGGAGCTTCTTCAGCTCTTCTGCGAGGAGCGCTTCCATCTCTTCACGGTTATGGACAGCCCCCGAAGGCATCTTCGTAGCGATCGTGACCTTGTCCCTGTATCCGTCCTGCAGCGCTTTGCCCAGCACGATCTCCGAAGTTTTTCCCAGATAGACATAAGCCGTGTCCATATACGTCACACCGCCGTCGATCGCCCGCCGAATCAGAGAAATCGCCTTCTGCTCGTCAATGGTGCTGTCCCCCGACGCTTCGCCGTTAAAACGCATGCAGCCGAGGCCGAATGCCGATCCCTGAATTCCCAGTTTGCCGAAATTACGATACTTCATAGTGTTTACCCCCTGTATTCATTTGATTGCAGCTCTGTTTTTTGCTTCTGTTTCTTTTCTTGTTTCTATTCTTGTTGCTTTTTATTTCTCGGCTTATTGCGCCATTTCCTTCAGCATTTCTTCCATCAGGCCCGTGATCGCGATCGTGTCCTCCGGCTTGAGGATGTCGCTGGAATTCATGCCGGCCTTCACGCAGCGCTCCACTTCACGGATCTGGTATTCAAAGCCTTTGAAAAGAATCGGCGACTCATAGGTGTAAGCCTCTTTATCCACAGGCGCCACCGTGATCTTGCTCGCGGCCTGAAATTCATCATAATAGATCGCGCCTTTTGTGCCGAAAATCGCGGCGGTATGCGGCATTACAAGTCCGATCGAAACCGTTGAATTCGCGGAACGTCCGCCCGGATAGACAAGCTGGACCGTGCTGAAATCATCCGTCCCGTATTCGCTCATGTGAGAGACGATCGAATAGCTGACCGGATCCGCATCCTGCATAACCATGCGCAGGAAGCCCAGATTATAAACGCCGATGTCGAGCATCGCGCCGCCGCCCAGGGCCGGATCAAACTTACGGACCCTGCGGGCTCCGTTTGCCGTGAAGCCGAAATCCGCTCGCGCAAAGACCACATTTCCGATTTCACCGTTCCGGATCAGCTCCATCATTTTCTGGTGCACCGGAAGGAAACGGATCCAGAAGCCTTCCATGATGAACAGGCCCTTTGCCCTGGCCAGCGCAAAAAGCTCCTCGGCGTCTGCTTTCGTTGTTGTAAACGGCTTCTCGCAGAGCACATGTTTGCCTGCGTCAAGACACATCTTCGCGTTCTCGTAATGCATTGTGTTCGGAGTCGCGATATAGACCGCTTCGACGTCCGGATCGGCCGCCATGGCTTCATAACTGCCGTACGCGCGCGGAATGCCGAATTCATCCGCGAAAACCTGCGCCCTCTCCAGTGATCTCGATGCGCACGCGATGACCTGCTGGTCTTCACCCGCTTCCGCCATCGCGTTCACCGTGCCGGCGAATTTACGCGCGATCGTCCCGGTTGCTAATATTGCCCATTTCATTGTATCTGTGGCCCCCTTTCTGACAACATTATATCATGCCGCGTTTCGCAAAATCAACGGAACAGCATTAAAAAAGCCCGGTGTTTTTCCGGGCTTAAGACGATTGTTATCGCCTTCATATATCAACGTGGCTCTATTTGGATTCACTGACACAAAAATGTCGATCTCAGCCTCATTTTATATGTGCCGTCTTATCTTCTAAAACACGAAGACGATGATCCCGGCAACAATGGCCGCCCCGGCGATCCAGATCAGTGTCAGGATTCCGCGTTTCTTCAGAACCTGAGGCCAGGTCTGCACAAATGGTATCTCTTCTGTTCCGGGTATGATCCAGAACCCGCTGTGACCGACCCAAAGACGGTCAATTACGATCCCGTCGTACCAGTTCATAACCTTTTTCCTGAACAGGCTTCGGATAGAAATAAAGACCATTCAGCGCATTGTTCCCTACGCCGATCTTCACCATCAGCGTGAACAAGGCACAATACAAAGCAAGCTGCAGTATAATCATTCGCTTATCCTCCGATAATATTCTTGACAATCTTCCTTTAATGACGGCAAATATCGGTTCGTTATCTCTAACCGTTCTTTATTATATTCCACCTGCAAGAGAAAAACAAGGCATGGCTTGCGAATTGCCCAAGTCATGCCTCATTCATATGCCTGTTTGTCTTTATTCCCCGCGGATCTGCGCGATTGTCTCCTGCGTCGCTTCCAGAACGGTATTCATCTCTTCTTCGGTCATGTCCAGATAATAAATCGTGGTGATCTCCGCGCCGTCCAGGAACTCGTCCTGTTTGGCCTCGAATTCGTTCATCGTCATCTCTTCGCCATTGAAGATGAATTTGTCGTCTTCACTCATGTAGCCGGCCTGGTACTCTACATCCGTGCGGATCAGCTCGTCCTCCTCCAGATCGACCGTGACGTACTTGCCGTCCAGATTAAACGGAGCGCCGATGCCCAGATAGACGGCTTCTTCTTTATCAACGATCATCGTGCACGGAGCGATCTCCGTCCCGTCATTGGTGATCATCGCGCGAAGCGCCTGCACAGCCTCTCCGTCCTCATAAACGTACAGATACTGGCGGTTCAGATACACATACCCCGGCTCCGCGCAGGCGACATAGAGCTCCTGCACACCGTCCTTATTCATATCGATCAGACGCACAACCGCGACGCCCCACAGCATCACGGGATCCTCTTCCTCCTCCGGCTCACGGATCTCGCCCTCTCCGCACTGCTCCTCCAGTTCCGCGATCACATCGGCAAAAGCGGCAAAAACCTCTTCCTCCGATGGTCCTTCCGGTTCGTCCGTGCTTTCATCCGCGCTGCCATCCGTGCTTTCGTCCGCGCCTTCCTCTTCGGCGGCATCCGAGCTCTCTTCCGATTCGTTTTCCTCGTCGGAGCTCTCCTCTGTCTCACCGGTTGTCTCGTCGTTCGTCTCGCCGGCTTCGCCGTCCGTCTCCTCCGCAGGATCGCCTTCTTCGTCCTCTGCGGGATCCGTAGTATCCGTCACCTCCGGGTCAGCCGCGTCTTCATCGTCAGCCTGCGGATCCTCGGCTTCTTTAGACGCTTCCGCCGTCTCGGAGGCGGACGTCTCTCCGGCTTTCATCCCGCCGATGCCGCCCCAGTCGCCAAGCGTCTCCACCGTGCAGCCCGAAAGCGCAAGCACAAGAACGGCCGCCAACAGCAGCGCCGTTAACTTTTTCATGTAAAAAACCTCCAATCAGTACAGATAAACGACTTCGTTCTCCGGCTTCTTGCCCGTAGCGATCTTGGTCGCGTACAGCACCGGCCCTTCGCCGCCGTATTCTCTGACTTTCTCTCTGTGCACCTTAGCCGTGACCTTGACCCAGGTCCGCGGCATCAGCTTATCCGCGACTTTGCTGCGGCAGAAATACCCCATGAACTGCATGTCGTTGACGCAGCAGGTCATCGCCATGCGTCCCGGAACGAAGCTTCCCTTGGGGAATCCCGGTTCGCGATAGACCATGCCGGTGAAACTGACCTCTTTGCCCTCGTAGCGGTCCGGATTCTCCATCGCGTCGACGTAGAAAACGCCGAAATCGTCGTCCTTGATGTCGATCACAGGCGCGTTCAGGTCATACGGCAGAATCTCCTTGCTGTCGACCTCGATCATTTCGCCGTTCTCGTCCTCAAAGATCAGCATCGCCGCGCGATTGGTCATCTTCATATTGCGCCAGTATTTCGCGACAGGTGTAGTGTCCCTGTTGCAGCGGTTGAAAATGATCAGATCCGCGCATACAATGTGGTCATTCATCATCTGCCGCATATTGTTGATGTACAGATCGAATGTCTCGGCGTTGATCGGCGTGATGATCTGCGCGATCGACCAGTTGGCCGGCATCTGCATGCTCAGGATATTGTTGATTGGCCAGGTCCCGTTGTACTCGACGATTACACGTTCCGGCTTCTCGCGCTTATTCTGCACCGCCAGGAATTCATATGTCAGATCCTCGGGATTCTCCACCATGGTCAGGATCGCGTTCGAACGCTTCAGCAGCTCCTCGGGATAGTCCTCTTCGCCCTCTTCGCAGACGACGATCATGGTCTTCTCTCCCTCGGAAAAGCCCGGATCCTCCAGCAACTCCTTGATCAGACGGGTCTTGCCGCTCTCCAGAAATCCGGCGATAATGTAAACAGGAATGTCTTTATTGGCCATCTGTAAAAACCTCCTTAGACAGCAGCAGCCCGCGGTTAAATGCCGCCGGCCGCCTGTATGCCGCTCTTACCTGCGGAAAAGCTCCGCCAGTTTATCTTCTTTCAGTTCGCTTCCGATTACGCAGATACGGCCGATAACCTCTGCCGCTCCTTCACGGATCTCTGTCTCCTCTGGAACATAGTCAAAATGGATCCAGCTGCCTTCCGCCGGGACATAGCCCTTGGCGCGAAGCACGATGCCGTACTCACCGGAATCCAGCACGCTGAGCGCCGCGCGGATCTCGTCTTCCGTATACTTGCGGGAGGTCTCGAATCCCCAGCTGTCGAAGACTTCGTCCGCGTCATGCTCGCCGGGATGGTGGTGATGGTGATGATGATGGTGGTGGTGATGATGCTCGTGCTCGTCATGATCATGCTCGTCGTGGTCATGATCGTCGTCCACGTCATGATCATGGTGGTGATGCTCGTGTTCATCATCATCGTCGTCATCATGGTCATGATGATGCTCATGCTCCTCGTGATCGTGGTCCTCGTGGTCATGGTCGTGGTGATGATGCTCGTGCTCATCCTCATCCTCGTCTTCGTCCTCATCCTCAAAGACCATGGTCGCGATAACCTGCTGCTCGAAGGAGCTGCCGGACTGCATCGTCTCCAGAATCTTGGCGCCTTCCAGCTCATCCCATGGCGTTGTGATGATCGTCGCAGCTGTATTGTGCTCCCGCAGCATCGCGACG